>JBDROB010000053.1:0-3515 GCA_043810355.1 Candidatus Woesearchaeota archaeon | reverse complement strand
ATAATTCTTTCTGGCATAGCTAAAGCAGAAGATGCTCTTATAGTCTTGAAATCAGATGATATTGCTGAAATGGAGCTCACAAAAACCTATATTGAAGGCCTTGGTGATGTCAAAGTAGTGTTTCCAACTCATTTCATGATAGCTGATATTGAAGATACTAAAGGAATAAAAAATGATAATATATTGGATGTGTATACAGGCAGGGTTGACAAGATTGATTATGAAGGCTCAGAGATTGTCTTAAGCTATTGGAACCAGAAGTTTGATGCAAG
This sequence comes from Candidatus Woesearchaeota archaeon, assembly GCA_043810355.1. Lineage (GTDB taxonomy): Archaea > Nanobdellota > Nanobdellia > Woesearchaeales > JAGVYU01 > JAZDHV01. Next base: position 3,243 of record JBDROB010000053.1, on the reverse strand, counting down.
GGCTTTTTCAAGAAGTTCTAGAGCAGTGATTGAAGTTGATCCAATAAATGATGATGCAAGAAAGATGCCAATTGAACTAGGGAAAGACAAATACTCTGCTCCAGGGTATTATGAGACAAGTGAATATCTTTATGGAGATGTAGTTATATCATTGGTGTTTTTGGAAAGCAATGGAGCAATTGATACAAGCACTGAAGATTGGAGCTCTTTTGAGAAGAACAATGCAATAAATGAGATAATAGACGGACTGGTATGGTGGGAGGACCTTGCACCTGCAAATGTTGATCTGGCAATCTACCTGTTAAATGAAGGCAGTGTTGACACGTCATATGAGCCAATCTCAAGAACAACAGATGAAGAAGGATTATGGATAAATGAAGCTATTGAAAACCTTGGTTTTCCAGGATCAAATTATTTTCTTCAAACATTTGACTACAATAATTTTCTTAGGGATTATTATAACACAGACTGGGCTTTTACAGTGTTTATTGTTGACAGTTCAGCTGATGCTAATGGATTGTTTAGTGATGGATATTTTGCATACTCTTATCTTTATGGACCTTTTTTAGTGATGACCTATGACAATGACGGCTATGGCATAAGCAATATGGATGCTGTCATGGCACATGAAGTTGGCCATATATTCGGAGCAGGAGATGAGTATGCATCAAGCGGATGCTTTTGCACAGAAGAGTATGGATTCTTGAATGTTGAGAACCAGAATTGCGAAAATTCATGTTTAAATGATGAAAGTTGTATAATGAGAGGGCAGGTTTCACCATTTTTTTTCAATAACCTAGATGAATATACAATGGCACAAGTAGGCTGGAGAGATTTAGATGGTGATGGAATAAATGATGTGCTTGACTCAACATATAATAATGATCCAGACAGTGATGGAGACGGAATAGTTGATTATTGGGATACAGAAAATGATCTTTTAGCCAGAGTTTTGTTATTAGAGCAGAAAGTGCTTGATTTAGAGAAACTTAATATTTCTAAAAGGGTAAGTGATTTAGAGAATCTATCAATTAACAATACTTTGGAAAATCTTACAAAAAGGGTTGAGGATCTTGAAAATCAAACAAATAACACATTAAATAATATTACTAAAAGAATTGTTTTTCTTGAAAACTTTACAACATTTATTGAGGATCAGATGGAGAGTGTGAAACAATATATCTTTTTCTGGAGCTATATAGGATTGTGTGAAGCAATTGAGGGTGAATGTGTAATTACTCCTCCGACTACAACAACCACTACTACTTCAACTACAACAACAACTCAGCCAACTACGACAACCACAACTACTCAAGCAGAGAGAGTAGTATTCAGGACAAATGTTGATGTCAATAAGGCAATTAAGGAGTATGCTGGGATTAATAATTGGATAGCATTTGACATTGACAATGATGGTATTTTGGAAGGTCTTGGTTTCAGGGGTAATTATATTAACACTGACAATTGCTATTATTACCCACAAGTTGGAACGGTACCAAACGGTTATCCTCTTATTTCTAATAATAACCAAGAACTGTTTGTGTGCCCATCAAAAAGCAGAAGGATGACTGCATACTTATTCTCAACAATAGGAGTTGCTGCAGGAAGTGCAGAATTGAGTGAAGATCCGACTGAACCTTATGCTAGTAATGGGCAAGAGGTTATCGGATAACATCTTTACTTATTTTACGAAATTTTCTTTAATTTTTCATAAGTGATTAGACTTTAATCTTTCGTAAATGAGTGTAGAAGGCGAAAAGTTTTAATACTTCTCAATAAAATAGTAATTTATGAATAAGAAAATTCTTGGATGGTCCATAACAATTATTGGAATTTTGTTATTATTGTTTGGGATTCTATATAATAGATCAAATTTTGGATTGCCTATGAGTGCATTCTTTATTTTGGTAACTCCAGGAATAATAGTATTGATCATTGGAATATTCCTATTAATCAAGGGAAAAGAATAACCAATCTACTTATTTCTCAGTTCATTGGGTTTTATCTAACGGTACTCGTCTGCACTTTCGCCTTTTGGCATATCTATCGTTTTCCTGATCTCAGGAAAATGATCATTCACCACTTGACCTGTATTTTTACAAGATTCTTTTGCTTTTTCTATGACTTTGACAAAATTTTCCCATTTAGAATATCCTAATAATAATTTCAAATCCCTTGCTAACCAGAACTCAATATCCTCTTCTCTTTGAGAATAATCCTCAAATGTCCCTCTTAGTTGTAGAATGGTTTGGGTTTATGGTGTGGTTGTTGGAAATATTTTGGTTCCAAATTTTATATAAGAATTATTTTAACCTATTTCTTCTTATCGACAAAACATTTCTCCAATGTTTCTTTCCTAAGTATAAAATAAGGGAATTTTTTTCTTAATTCGGATGAATATCCAAAAGGAACAGACGCAGTCAATACTTCAATACCTTTATTATTAATAAGATCTAAAGAAGGAACAAAATCAGCATCTCCTGAAACTAAAACACAAACCTCACAATCTCCATAAATAATTGATTTCTTTATCATATCAACAGCAACCCAAACATCTATTCCTTTCTCCTTTCTTTTTATATCAGCTAAATCAAGAAAAACAGATTCGACAAGTGGCTTGCAATGTTCACATAAGTCTAGATTATCAATAGTGTGCTTTCTTTTACTAATAATCTCCTTATTAGAAAGCATTTGAAGTTTTCTTGTAATCACTTTAATTTCTTTTTTTTCCAAACGCTCTAAAAAGGATAGGTGTTTATAATACATATCCTCGCCATCCTTTATACTAGGAGTTGAAGCATACCATCTTATCTGTATTAAATCATAATTTTTTGCATTGCATAGAAGTTCTGCAACTTTTTTTATATCAACTTTTCCTGGTTGAAAAAACTTCTTAACATTATGGTACCAATTATTAGCATCAACAAAAACAATTGCTTTTTTCATAAGCACCACCTAGAATAAAAGGAAGCCCAGCATTCCTTCCATAAAGAAAGTCATACTGGGGACTTGAATATGATATATAATCATTTCCAAATATATAAACTTTTCTTTTTTTTATCATGTTTTTAGATTTTTAGCTCGACTTAAATACCTTACGCGTCAATGTCCAGTGAAGTGATGAGAATTCTTATAATCCGGATGTTTATTTATGATTAAGGAGGTGATTTTATGGAACAAATGCAAGTATATGCTGGTTTGGACATGCATAGTGAGACAATAACTGGCACTATTAAAGATAGT
>JBDROB010000052.1:0-4717 GCA_043810355.1 Candidatus Woesearchaeota archaeon | reverse complement strand
TGTTAACCGAAAAGTATAAATATAAGTTATTCGTTAATATATTACAGAAGAGCAAGAATGAAAAAAGAAAATCATCTGGAAAAAGCCAAAAGAATTGAAATGTCTTTTGGAAAATTAGATAAAGAAAAAGACTGGGAATTAATAGTAGAGGGGATTTATGGTGCAGCCCAGCATTTTATCTCTTATTATTGTGATCTAAAAATTGGAAAACATATAGAAACACATAAAGGACTAATAAGATTCTTAAAAGAAGAAAATTTTGATGAATTAGCAAACAAATTTCAAAGATTGGATGAATTAAGGATAGGAAAATGGTATGGGAACCAAGTCAATGGAGAAACTGTTGAGTTAGCTTTTGAAGTACTCAAAGAAATCAAAAATATGATCAAAGATGAAAAATGAAGAATTAATCAATAAAGCAGTTGAGAAACTCAGGGATATACCCCAAATAAAGGCAATCATCCTATTTGGATCCTATGCAAGAAAAGAGGAAGACAAGAGATCAGATATTGATCTATTGATTGTATTAAATGCAAGCAATCCAAAAAAATACTTGAAAGAAGTGATCAAAAGAATAAGTCCAATTGACAAGGATGGAAAGATCTCACCAAGATTGACTAATCTAAAAGACTATGATCCTAGTCTTTTTCAGAATGTTTTCAGAGAAGGAAAATTACTTTTTGGGGCTGTTGTAGTTGATAATAAGAAATTAATGCTGCAACCTTTTAGACTTGTTAATTATGATCTAAGCAAATTATCTAATTCTGAAAAAGTAAAGATCAGCAGAAATGTATATGGATATATCTCGAAAAAAGGAAAAAAAGAATATACGTATAAAGGGTTGAAAGATGGAGAAGGGGTAATTTTATATTCTAATTCAACTGTGCTGATTCCTGAATCAAAAATTGGATTTATTGATTATCTGAAAAGAGAGAAAGTGCCATTTAAAGAAAAGAAAGTATGGATAGAATAATAATTTATTAAGAGATAAAAATATTTAGATTTTCAGCCAGACAAAGCAATCTTGATTCGATCCGGCGGGTCAATCTATGAGATTCCTTGAAGTAAAGGATATAATGGAATTACTTGCCAAGAATCTTCCTGATCTCATCAACAGATTTTGGATTGACCAATGTCTGCAAGCCTTTCACTGGCTCGTTGTCTAATAAAGATCTCATGATCCTTCTCATTATCTTGCCTGACCTTGTCTTAGGAAGGTCAGTGACAAAATATATCTCATGAGGCTTTGAGGTCGGACCGAGGAATTTAACAACTGTTGAAAGAAGCTCTTTTTTTGTCTTATCATCTGGAAGTGTTGATCTTTTCAATTTTACAAAAGCAATCGGAACCTGACCTCTCAACTTATCTGGTTTTGGGGCAATTGCAGCCTCAGAAACACCCTTATGCTTGTAAAGAGCATCCTCTAACTCTCCTGTTGAGATCCTGTGACCAGCAACATTCATGACATCATCAATCCTTCCGACAATCCTGAAACCATGCTCTGTCTTTATAGCACCATCACCAGTGAAATAGTATTTTCCGAACTTAAAATAAGTCTTGTATTTTTTTGGATTTCTCCAGATATTTATCAGCATTCCTGGGAAAAAAGGAGAGGCTTGGACAAGATAGCCTTGAGTATTGTCTTTTACAGGCTTTCCTTTCTCATCAACAACTAAATGCCTTGTTCCTGGAAAATTGAATCCAGCAAAGCTGGGCTTGAATGGGCCGATTCCAGGGAGGGCATTGATTAGGTTACCACCTGACTCTGTCTGCCACCAAGTGTCAATAACAGGACAATTTTGTTTTCCGATGTTATTAAAATACCAAAGCCATGTCTTGTTGTCAATCGGCTCACCCACTGTGCCAATTATTCTTAAGGATGGACATTTTTTCACCCATTTATCTCCTGAAGCCATGAAAACCCTTATTGCTGTCGGAGCAGTGTACAAGACATCAATTTTATTTTGGTTTATTATATCCCAAATTCTTGATGGAGTAGGGTAATTGACCAATCCTTCATACATGACAGATGTTATTCCATTTAACAAAGGACCATAAACCATGTAGGTATGTCCTGTTATCCAACCAATGTCAGCTGTGCACCAATATATTGTATCTTCCTTGATATCAAAATTCCATCTTGTTGTCCAATAAGATTGAGTCAAGTAACCTCCAGTATCATGGACAACACCTTTTGGTTTTCCAGTAGTTCCAGAAGTGTATAAGATAAATAATGGATCTGTTGAATCCATAATTGCAGGCTGACATTCGGGTTTGGCTTTTTTCATCAGATTTTTCCATGCAAGGAATTTCCTGTTTTTCAGCTTTAAGTTCAACCTGTTTGCCACTATTACACTTTTTACTTTTGTTCCTTTAATTGCTTCAGTCACTTTAGTGAGTAATTCATCTTTTTCTCCTTTCCTGTAATAGCCGTCAGATGTGATGAGAACTTTTGATTTTCCGTCTATTAATCTTGCTTTTAATGCTTCTGATGAGAAGGCTGAGAAGACAACAGAATGGATTGCCCCAATTCTTGCGCAAGCTAAAACAGTGATTACTACTTCTGGTATCAATGGAAGGTAGACTCCAACTACATCTCCTTTTTTTACACCTAATGATTTTAAGACATTTGCGAATCTGTTCACTTGATCATAAAGTTGTCCATAAGTAAGTTTAATTGGTTTTTCCTTGACTGGTTCTGGAATCCATAAGATAGCAGTCTTGTCTTTTTTTCCTTCAATAATATGCCTGTCAACTGAATTGTAACAGGCATTGAGTTTTCCTCCAGAAAACCATCTGAAAAAAGGAAAGTTCTCTTTGTAGGCTGTTTTCCAAGGCTTCCACCAGATCAATGCGTCATTAGCTAAAGTCTCCCAGAACTTTATTGGATCCTTGTCTGCAATCTCATAAAAATCCTTGTTGTTTGGGAATGTGTTTTTTTTTAATTCTTCAGAAGGCCAATAGACACCATCCTTTTTTATTATGTTTTTCATTTTGAAAACCTCTTTGATTATGAATAATTAATTATAGAAATAAAATAGGGTAAAGTATTTATTAAGTTTGTGGTTTATATTGAAAAGGAAAAATAAAAAAATTATTTTGATTTGATATATACCTGAGGTGTTCTCTGTTGTTTAGGGTATTCTACCAAAAGTGTGTCTGGGTTAGCTATTGGGTTGTGCCAAGTGATTGCAGCTCCTAAAGAATTTAATGCTAAATTAACATTACTGTCACCAGGTGGAGATATGTAATTTAATGGCCCTACATCATTCATCTGCACTTCTCCAGATGCTGCAACTATATTGAATTGAATTTTTGAAGGCATAATGTCCTCATAATCATCTGGATTTGGAGTGGTTATGTTTAATCCAATTTGATCAGGTGTTCCAAATATACCCCTACCAATTGAAATCTCTGCCCCTGAATTAGTTGTGATATCAACATTTGACATCAAATAACCTCCTAGAATACCATCTCCATTAAGATCAATCTTAATGTCAAAGTTAGTTGAGTTGACTGAAGAGTTTGCAAAAACTTCATATTGATGTCCACCTAAAGTCAAATTTACAATTCCATCATTATAAGATGAAAAGTTATATGTTTGTTCAATAGTGGCACCTGTCCCTAAATTCTTGAATTTTATAGTCTTAAAGTCGGAAGAATTTTTTGATGCCCCTAAATATCTCAAAGCATAAGTACCTCTATTCCCTCTTGATTGAGAATAATCTGACAAGATAAGATAATCATTTTTTGAGATTTTCAAGCCTTCATTCAAAACCAAATCATAGTCGTCATCACCAAGTTTGAGACTATTTGTAACATTTGTAGAAACAATAGGTAATGTCACTAGGAGTCCTGCACCATCCTCAAATTTAAGATTGTATTGGTCAGAACCAGAAGTAGTAACTTCAATCATCTCGATATCTGCACTAGTCAAACCTTCATAAGCAATATCAATGTTGCCAAAGATAAAACCATTTTCATCCATTTGCTCTGTTAAAGTCTCCCATTGCTCAACATAATAATTGTCACCAGCAGTGTTGTTGATAATTATTTGTTCAATCTTTACGAATTCCTGAGAAGTATCCATATCACCTGTAATTACTACTTCTTCACTAATAATAGTATCACCATTATATTTTACATAATTTGTGAATTCCCTGTCAGTAATATCTGTATCTTTTAATTCAAATTTATTTCCTCCAAAAGTAAATTCAACTAAATCACTTGTCACATCACCAGCTTCATTTGGGATAATATCTGTCACAAATATCTCTGTTCCATCAGCTAAAATATCTGAATCGCCATCCTTTAAAAATAAAGTTCTTTCTCCATTAACATAAAATAAAGCTGATATTATAGGTGAGCTAGTAGTATAACTACCACCCCCATCTGCTATCAAAACCTCTTCAATATCATAATCAGTACCATTAATATTGACTGATCTAGTCTCTTGTTCTTCCATAATCAATTCTTCTGCATTCAAAGTGAATATTACTATATCTTCAGGTGAATCTCCTGCTTCATTAGGAATTATTTCAGTCACAGTCAATATTGAGCCATCAGTTAAGGTGTCTGAAGATCCTTTATTTAAAGTAATAGTAGTTTCACCATTAATGGAAAATTTAGCAGCGGAAAATTCACTTGACCCATCTTGAATAGTTTTAATCTCTAGGTTATAAGTAGATCCTCCGAGATCAATTTGCTGGATCTCTCC
>JBDROB010000051.1:0-18355 GCA_043810355.1 Candidatus Woesearchaeota archaeon | reverse complement strand
CAGTTGTATCATATTCGTTGTAGGAAATTATCTTTTGATTCTGATCATGTGCATATGATTTTGGATCTTGGTTTGTTTAGTAAGCCAGAATTGGCAAAGAAGATTAGGGGTTATGTGGGTAAGAAACTTTTTGAGTTGCTTCCTTGGATTAAGAAGCAGAAGTTTTGGGGTTCTGGGTTGTGGAATCCTGCTTATGATATCAGAAGTATAAATGATATGGATTTTTATTGTAGGTATTTGGATAAACAGAAATATGCTTGTGCTGGGCAAAGAATGATCACAGCTTATTAATTTTTGAACACCGTCATGCCATCCAGTCTGTTGACTGGTGGTAGGTGTTCAACTAGAATCCTTTGACAAAACTAGAAAAAACTAGAAAAAAATAGAAAAAAATAGACAATATATAATATACAATATGATATATAATAAATCAAAAGATTTTTCCAGAACTATATAATATAGAATCTAATAAAAATCAATCAATAGTTTTATCCAGTTCTAAAACAGAATTTATACTCTCTTTTATCTTTTTCTCAAAATCAGAAACCCTTTCACCTTCATCCCTCTCGATATTGAGGGAGGCAATCAATTGCTTTGTTAGCCGGATCTCTTTTTCTGGAGTCAAATTTTCCATCTTTATCTGGGAAATATGCTCTTTTATCAATGAATCTTCAATATCCTCGACACTGCCAGAGTCAATCTTGATCTCTTCAAAATCCTTAGACTGAAGTTTTGAAGTATTTTTCATGACAAAAACAGCACCTTTATCATAGATCAGCTTGAAAATCTTGACAAAATCAATATCAGAAGGCTTTCCAGAAGACAAAATTCCACTAACCCTTAATGTAACAATTGTATTGATAAATTCCTGATTATCTATTTTTTCCATGATATCATGTTTAATAAGCTCAGGAGATTTGTTCTCAGCATCAAATTTTAAGGAGAATGTGTTGCATATCTGGACAGGATGATATCCTGTCATGCCATCTTCATAGACATAAAATCCTCCTCTACCAAGCTTTTCAATCTCAGCAAAATTATTTGGGAACAAAGGGCCTGGATAAATTATCTTCTTGTAATTCTGCTCCTCTTTTTCAATGATCTCATGCACATGGCCACCAGCATAATAATCAAAATTCTTTGGCAATAATGATAATGGAGCAGAATCCATCTTCTCAAGCTCTTTTGACTTGAATTCAGTAAGGGCAGTATGGAACATGAAGATCTTGAAGCCTTCCTGGTTTTCTAAAGATTCCTTATCAAGGGCTTCATAGAAATGCTTTTCCAGCATCCCTTTTTTTCCGAGCATCCCAGTTATTTTTGCCCCAGTCTTCTGGTCAATTGTGAAGACCAGCCTAAGCTTTTCATTTTCAACTGATCCCTTAACAACATTTATCAAAAGTCCAGCATGCTCAAGGACATCAAGGATTGTCTTGCCTGAAGGAGAGAAATCATGCGATCCAGCAGTGATATACACAGGGATGAACCTGTCTTTCAATTGCTTAAGCTTTATCACAACTGTCTTCAGAATATCCACACCTGGCATTGAAGTGTTGAAAAGATCGCCTGAGATAAGAAGAAAATCAACATTCAAGTCAATGACCATATCAATTGCCTTGATGAATGCATCTATTGAAATCTGTCTAAGCTTAGGATCTCTCCATGATCCTATGTGGCAGTCAGCCATGTGCGCAAATTTCATCTTCTAGTCATTTCTTATTTTCTTTTTTTGTGATTAATATTCTTTGAATAAGGAACGAATTCAATGGAATGTAAATCGAATGAATTCGGTCTCATGATCTCATTTTGCTGTTGTCTTGATTTTACTTGAAATGTTAGATACCTCCAATTCCGGAGAAATCCCTCTTCAAAGTCTCCTGAGTCTTGTCCTTGTTCTTGACAACTTCCCTGAAATCAGGAATCTTGATAGGAATGGCAAACCTTACAAAGTTTGAGGTCACAATTGCCTCGCCGATGTCGAGGGATGCAATTGTACGGTTATCTTCTGAAAGGTCTTGCGAAGCAGACTCAATAACAGCCTGGCGCTCAGAAGCCATCTCAATACCAAGGATGATCTTTGTATTCATATTAGCGAGGATCTCTCTAGGTATTAGGGATGGGAGTTGAGTAATTGCAATCAAGCCGACTTTGAATTTCCTTCCTTCCCTTGCAATTGTTGAAAATATGTTTGGGCCTTTTTCAAGCACTTCTTTTCCTAATACACGCGGAGCTTCTTCAAGAATAACTGAGATCACTGGCTTGTCCCTTAGTTCACCTTTAATCTTGTAATTCTTATATTTTCTGAAAATTGATGTTGTTATTAAAGATCCTATCAAGATTTCTACCTGCCCTGAGAAGTTTGATGTGTCAATGATGACAGTCTTTGCCTCTTCAAGCTCTTTTGCAATGTCATCCAAAATAGTTGCTCCTGACTGCAAGTCAAATATCCCCCTGCAAAAAACCTGGTTGTTGGTGAATTGTAGGTCAAGGATATTCAATAATCGGCGTTTGATAACAGCTAAAGTAGCTTCATTAAATCCCTGGACAGGCTTTTCAATAATAATTGATTCAATCCATTCATTGCCATACTGCTTAAAATAGACATTCAATGCCTCGTGCTGAGCAGGAGACCAGTCAACAACACCATTGAAATGAGCAGGAGTTATCTTTCTGAGATTAATCTTCAATGTCCTGCACCCGACAGGAGGGTCTTTTGGTGTGTAATAAATGACTTTATTCCTGCTTTGCGGATGGTCTTTTAATCCAGGAGAGTTTCTTCCATAGTATTCGTCATGCGGATCAAGGACTAAAATCCCGCAATAATCTTTTTCCAGAGTATTCCAGAGGATGACAGATGTGAGGTTTGACTTTCCCCTTCCAGTTGTTGCGGGTATCAGGACATGATGGGAGAATACTTTTTTCCCGTCAGCAAAAATAGGGAAATCAATATCTTTAGATCCAGACCTCAAAGAGCCGAGGAAAAGCTCATTAACTGGTTTTGTAAGGAATTTAAGATCATCTTTTTCCAATTCCCTCACATGAGAGAAGAAATTTGGGAGAGTCTTTGAAATCCTTGCCCTAGATTTTGAGATAGTGACCAGACTTTTAAGCTTTGCAAGATAATAATTTCTCAGATGAGGATCAAGGAACTCAATGTTAGTGTCTTCCTCAAGCTCCATCCCAGAGATAAGCTCTCTGTTCAACTGTGAGATCTGCGAGCCATACATAAGGTCAAACACCTGCAGGATGATCTTTGAGCCAGGTGTGTCTGCTACCAGTAGCTCTCCCAATTCAATCTCAGCATTGGATTTCTGCCTGATGATGATCTCTCCAAACTGCCCTGATATAACCTGGCCTTTTATCATAGGAACTGTTAAACAATCCCTCTTTAAATAAATATATATACTATAATTAAAGAATTAAATAAGGAATTCCTTATATTTTATACTATTTTATAGTAATAACAAGATAGAAAAGTTTATAAACTTATATCTATTCTTTGGCTTAAAATGGTATTAGACCTATTAAGAATTGTAAATGTTCAGGCAGGATTGAGAGAGCTTGTTGAGTCTGCTTATTCTTTTAGGCAGAATATGGATGCCAGGGTTGATTCTCCTGTTTTGCATGATGGTACTGATTTGTGGAAAACTTGGCTTGATTCTAGGACCATGTGCTTGTATGGTGGTGTTAATGAGGATGATAGGCATTGTTTTAAGGTTGATCATGGTTTTGATTTGAGTGGTATTATTGATGCTTCTATTAATTCTGATGGTTCTATTTCTGTTGATAAACAGGTTTATTTGCAGTCTCAAGGCAGGGAGTTTATAATTATTGGTAAATCTGATGTTAAAGGTGCTGAGGCGGATTATGCTATTAGGGTTGATAAGTATCTGAGTGTTAAAGGCCAGTTAAGCGAGATTAATATGGAAGATTTAGAGAAGGCAGGAGCTTTTAAAATAGGTATTAGTTTAAGCCCATATGAGATTGCAATTCATGATGGATGGTTAGAATTAGCTGTGGGCAAGAACACTGCTTCTGATAGTGATTATAGGGAGGCTGCTCAATTTCTGAAAGATAAGTATGTTCCTGAGGCTCAAAAGAATGATTGCTTTCCAGATGGTGTTGGTATGGCTTTTTGTGTTAAGACTGATGTTGAAGGTTATAAGGTGCGGCCTTGGTTTGTCATCAGTTCCATCGATAGGTCTTATGCTAATTTCAGGAACTTCTTCAACTGCAATGGTCTTTTCCTCAGGGTATTTGATCAAATAGGCGCCGAAGGCGCCGCTGCACAAAAACCAGGTTATGATGAAGCTTTAAAAGTTGTTTTAGGAACTGGTTTGAGAAGTGAGAAAGATGCAGCAGCTCTTTTGGCTAAGGCAAATGAATTTTATCAGGCTAGAAAAGAGTTCTTGTAGAACAATAAAATTTATTAATTCTTAATTTTATGTGTTATTTTTGTCTCGGCATTTACTTTGCCAATGATATCAAGATGATTTGGCAGAGTTAGTGTCTAGGCTACATGCTCTTTTGCTATGGCATATACCATGTCATAGAATACAGCTGCAACACTTGGTAGGCAACGAAGAGATGAAGCAGCAGTGCAAATGCAGCAAGAGAGCTACAGAGGTGCGGCCTTGGTATGTCATCAATTCCAACAATAGGTCTAATGCTAATGACAGGAACAACTTCAACAACAATGGTCTTTTCCTCAGAATAGCCTGGACATTTGCTGGGATTCTTATAATGAAGACATATAATCACTTATGGAATGAATTATGTTCTTATGAAAATCTTTATTTAGCATATAAAAAAGCAAGAAAGCATAAATCAAACAAATATTATGTTATTGAGTTTGAAAAAGATTTGGAAAATAATCTTCTTTTGCTTCGCTATGAATTGCTATTACACTCTTATAATCCAAAACCATTGGTAAATTTTATAATCAGGGATCCGAAAACTAGGAAGATTAGCAAGTCTGATTTTAGAGACAGAATAGTGCATCATGCATTGTGCAATGTACTTGAGCCAATATTTGACAAAAGATTTATTTATGATTCTTATGCCAATAGAAAGGATAAAGGAACTATAAAGGCAATTCAGCGTTTTGATTGTTTTAAGAGAAAAGCAAGCAAAAACAACACATTTCCTTGCTATGTTCTTAAAGCTGATATTAGAAAGTTTTTTGAGACTGTTGACTATAATATTTTGATGGACATAATTAGAAAAAATATAAGTGATAATAAAGTTCTTTGGCTAATAAGGAAAATAGTTTGTAACTCTGTTGAGAGGGGCGATTACATTAAAGGTATGCCTCTTGGCAATTTAACTTCTCAATTCTTTGCTAATATTTACCTCAACGAGCTAGACCAGTTTATCAAGCACAATCTTAAAGTTAAATATTATATTAGGTATGTTGATGACTTTGTCATATTAGACCAAGATAAGTGTAAATTAAGAAAATATGAGAATAAAATCAACCACTTCTTAAATCAGAGATTAAAAATTGAGCTTCATCCTGATAAATCAAAAATAATTCGTTTAAAAAACAAATTAGTTTTCTTAGGTTTCAGAGTATTTTATTATCATAGATTGCTAAAAAAGCAGAATTTGAAAAAGATGATAAGAAAGTTTAATATTTTAAAGGAACAATATAAGAAAAGTAATATTGATTATGATATTATATATGATTTCTTTGAGGGCTGGTTTTCTTATGCCCGAAACGCAGACACATTTAAACTAAGAAAAACATTTATTAAGAATATTGAACACAATTTCCCTAATGAGATTTCTTCAAAAGAAATAAACAGATCATTTAAAAAATTAAAAAAAGGAACGAATTCAATTGGTTGTATCTCGAGTGAATTCGGAATCAGATTTTATCAGCTATCATAATTTATAAATAAAAGGAAAAAAAGAAAATCAGAACAAAAAAATAAAAAAGAAGATTTATCTCTTCTTCTTTCCTTTCTTTTTGGCTTTTTTCTTGGCTTTTTTCTTTTTGCCGCCTCTAGCCATCTTTGCGCAGCTTACATCGCCACTCTTATCAATAAAATATAGATATCCTTTCTTTTTGCTGACACCTACTTTTGCTACGACTTCAATCTTGCTTTTACCTTTCTTTTTTCCTCGAGCCATCTTAGCTCTGGCGACATTACCTTTTTTGTCGACAAAATACAGGTATCCAGATACTTTTTTTACTCCTACTTTTGCTACTTTTTCTGCCATTTATTATTCCCCCTTTATTTTTTTTAGACGATAAATGTCTTATTAGCTAAAAATAAAATGTTGAAGTTTATAAAGCTTTTGGAAATTTCATAAATTTTCAAGAAATTAAAAGACGGTGTATTTTTATTGCCAGTGTTTTTATAGAGGAGATTTCATGTTTCTGATCTTACAATCTCAAATATCTCTTTTTTTGAGATAGCGCAACCTCTTAGCTTAAGACCCCATAATATACTCTCAAGAAGCATTTTCTTGGGATTTGGAAGATCAGGAATATATTCATCAAGCAATCCTAATTTATACGCAGCATATCCAAGTTCAGTAGACCTGAGAAATTTGACATTCTTAACTTCTTTCTGGAAATTGAGGAGATTGGTCTTGTCAATCTCAATGTCCCTATGGAGCCTTGATGAGAGATGATCCCTAAGCTGAGTGGGTTTTTCGATCAGCCATCTTGAAGTCCTTTCATCAACAACAAATGCTTCTGAATTGAGAAAGATTGCTGCTGCAATCCCTTCCATATCTGCTCTCTGAACAATGGTGATATACTTGCCTTTAGACTTATAAGACTTGTTTGCAAGATCAAGAAGATAATCCTGGAGCTTGTCAATCTCAGGATTTGCAATGACTTCAAGAGTATTCTTTTTAAAATATGTAAGAGTCTGAAGAGCCTCAAACTCAAATCTCCTTATCTTAAGGGGAGTCTCAATCAATTCAATCTTTGCCTCCTCTGTCACAAAAAACTTTCCCTTAAACCTTTTCTTAAGAGGGTCAAGAATCCAGAGAAGATTATTCAAAGCCATTGAAATAATGGATCCTGTATCAAATATCAATGATTTCATTGCAGATCAAAAATTTCCCTCACAAGCTTTAGCCTTTTTTTGATAGGAATACCTTCTGTGTAAGAAGAATCAATTATCTTGGTCTGGCCAACATAATTCATAAGAGACCATTGAGATATCCCAAGGACCTCAGCAGACCTAGCGATCGAAATACCCTGGTCATAGAAAGTGGACCCTTTCTTTATCTTGGATTTTTCAACAACTTCCTGGATATAGCTTGCAAGCTTGTCATCAATCTTCTCTATTGCTGAAAATATCCTGTCCAGGATTATCCTATATGATTTGAAATCTTTTTTTTCAAGAGCACTTCTCATCCTTCTAAGGAATAGGATTGTATTTTCAATAAATTTCTTATATTCTCTTGAAGATCCATCCCTATTCCTTTCAATTATCTTTGAGAGAGAATAGGTGATGACTGCAAAACTCACTGAATCCTCATCCTGATAGACAGATGCGTTTCTTATAGCAACATTACTAAGTTTTCTAAGACGAAGCACATCAGACTCTCTCACTGCTTTTATTATGATATGGATCGAATCTTCAATATATTTTTTTACTTCAGGCAGCATAATATTAATCTAGATTAAGAATATTATAAACTTTTCTGAATTCCACCTAAAATATACAAAAAGATTATAAACCATAAACATAATATATTGATTATGGGAAAAAAGCATGCAGACATATTGGTTTTAACATTGATTCTCTTTACAGTAATATTAATAATATTCTCAGGTCACTTTTTCAAGTATTTATGGCCAGAAGACAGTAATCTCCAGAATTCAAGAGATATGCTTGATTTTGAATCAGAATTAAGAGGGAACATAAACCTAAACCTAAACAAAGAATCTTTGAACATAGGAAAGGTAGAAGTTCCAATTGTCTGCACAGAAATATGTTTCTCAAATCTGGAAGGAGAAGAGAAAGCGGTTGAAGTATTTATGAAAGGAGATAAATGCATCCATAATTTCTTATTAAGCCATTCAAAGTATATCAAGGACAATGAATGCCTTAAAATTGACAGATATATTGAAATGACATTTTTTGGACAAAGAGATTATGTTATGATTTCTGCAAGGGGTTAGTTGTTTATGTATTTTATATAATAGAAAAGTATATAAAGCTAAATCAGTTAAAAAATGGAATAACTAATCTAAAATAATGGTGATTTAATGATAGATTTATTAAAAAAATTCATTACAAAAGTTCTAAATAACATATTCAAGAAAAAAGGACACTTAAGACTAGGTTTATATGGTCCTCCTAATGGTGGAAAGACTACTTTAGCCAATAAGATCTGTCAAGACTGGCTTGGAGAAGATATGGGTAAAGTTTCTAACATTGCTCATGAAACAAGGGAAATAAATATAAAGGAGCAGATTAATATTAAGCGTGGATCAAAGGAATTGTCCTTTAATCTGGTAGATACACCAGGAATAGCAACAAAGATTGACTATGAAGACTTCATGAAGCAAGGAATGAAGGAGAATGAGGCTAAAAAGAGGGCGAAAGAAGCGACAAAAGGAGTAATTGACTCAATCAAATGGCTGGATGACATGGACACTGTTGTCATTGTCCTGGACGCGACAAAAGATCCATATTCACAGGTCAATATCACAATCATAGGCAACCTGCAGGCAAGGGACATCCCTGTCCTGATAGTTGCAAACAAGATTGACTTAAAGAAGTCAAGCATAAAAAAGATACAATCAGCCTTTCCACAGTATGATGTTATAGGGATTTCAGCCAAATATGGCTCAAACATTGACAAATTTTATGAAGCATTATTCGCAATGGCTGGGTAACAAAAAGAGGTGTAGTAAATGTTAACTTTACAATTTGTTCCATACTCAGAAATAGAAGGCCTCAGTTCTATAGGCAGAATAAGGAAGCTGCTGAACATAGCAAAGGAGAACAAGATTGTGCTATTGCAAGGAAAACTCAGGAAAGAGGAAGAAGCTGAACTGATCAAAGTCACTATGGAAGAAATTAATGATGATTTCAAAGGAATTGAGCTCAGTGTCATATACCCAGAGAATCATAATAAAGATTTATTTGGAAGAGTAAAGAATGGAGTTGTAAGTGTGTTATTAGGGGATAGGCAAGGATTGACAATAATCGGGCCAGCAACAGTTGTGAAAGAGATCAAGAAAGATCCGAACAAGATTCAATTGTTCACAGAAGAAGCAAGGAAATCAACTGTAAAGAAAAAAAACGGCAAAAAGAGGAAATAAATATTAAAGGAGAAAATAATTTAAATTATTAAAATGCATGAGAGAATAAAAATAACCTTGAGGAGGGCAGATTAATGCCACATCAATGCGTAAGATGCAACATATTCTATGATGATGGAGCAGCTGAAATCCTCAAAGGATGCAATTGCGGAGGAAGGCTGTTCTTTTATATCAAGAAAGCCAAACTTGAGGAAGCAAAGAAGTTAACATCTGAAGTCAAGTTATCTGACAGTGACAAGAGGCAGATTGAAAAGGATGTGTTTGACCTAGTAGGCTCAGAGGTTGACAGAGATTCACCAGTTGTGCTTGATCTTGAGGCAATAAGAGTGAGCAAACCAGGAAAATATGAACTTGATCTTGTTCATCTTTTTAAAGGAGAGCCATTAGTGTTCAAGCTGGAAGAAGGCAAATACATGATTGATCTTATCCAATCATTCAAGAAGCTGGCTGATAAGAAGTAGGATGAATTTTGGAAGAGAAGTAAGGCTTTTAAGGGATGATGTCCTATATCTATTCTTGTTTTTTGTTAATAAATAATGCTAAATAATAGTTTTTTGTTAACTAAAAACAAAGTGTTCTCTGTTAACATGAAAGGTTAAATAATCATCTTTTGTTAAATAAAAACATTTATATAGATCAGTATATTCTTGGTTATAATGGAAGAGTTAGTAAAAACATTTGTAGAAGAATATGAAGGGGGGATTGAGCAATTTGAAAAACAGAGATACAAGAATGCTACAATATTGCTCTCGAAGTCATTGTTTGCATTATGTGACCTTATTATACTTAACAAATTAAAAAGACTCCCTAAAAATCATGGAGAGAGATTTAGGATTCTTGAAGAGCATTTTCCTAAAATATATCCAATTATAGATGAAATTTTTTCACATTATACTGACGCTTACTCAAAACCTGTCTTAAATAAAGCATGTATGGAGATTAAGAATGGAATCACAAAAATCAGTAAAATTGAAGAGTTACCAGAAGAAATTAAAAAAATTGTTGGATAGGAATATATTAGATATAATACTTTTTGGCTCTTTTGTTAAAGGTGGAATACCCAATGATACAGATGTAGCAATAATTGTTAGGAATAAGGAAAGATTAGAAGAGATTAAAAAAAAAATTAGATCTGTGGTTAAAAAACCTGATATTGAAATAATTGATATTGAATCTATATACAATTCAACATGGCTAACACTTATTAAAGAAGGATTCAGTGTTAATAAAAATAAATTTATTTATGAATTATATAATATTAAACCATCTGTCTTGTTCAAGTATAGCTTAAAAAAATTGACCAATGTCCAGAAAGTGCAATTTGAAAGAGGATTAAAGAATGTATTAAAATCAGGGGGGACGGTATTGACTAGGTCAGTTATTCTTGTGCCAATTAAAATTAAGAGCGAGGTTGAAGATTTTCTCAAATCCTGGAATATTTATTATGAGAGCCAGGAATATGAGCTACTTCCTTTAATGAGAAAAGAGAGTTTTCTATGAATCACTCAATTTTGTCAAATCCATTAAACCTTATCCTGTCATCCTTGAAGATTTCAACAACCTTGTACCTTCCCTTTGTGTAAGGTTCATTATTATTCATGAAATGAGTGGCTTCAAGGATTATTATGCCTGCCAAAGGCTTGGAAAGAACTTGGTTTCCTTTAGTCATAAGGAGAGGAATCTCTCCTTCAATCCAATAATTTCTCTGGCCTTTCTTAAGAAAATCATATGTTTCTCCTTCTTTAATATCTGAAGGAATACATTCTTCTTTTTTCCTGTTTTCATTATCAAATTCAGAAATGTCCCTTAATGCAAGATCTGGGTTGTATTCAGTCTGGATTCCCATAATATTACCTTTTTATTTCTATCAATTTGCTCACTTATTCGCAACAATCTCGACTACATCTCCTGGATTTAGGACATGATTCTTGCCGACAGTCAGCCTTTTCTTTACATCAATGGCCCTGATGAAATTCTTGCCAAAATCAGTATGGACTCTGAATGCAAAGTCAAGTGCAGTGGAATCTTTAGGAAGCAAAAAACAGTCAGGAAGAACCCTTCCGTCAGAATCCTCTAATTTATGGATGCCTCCAGGAAATATAGGCATGTACTCAAGAGTCTTGAAAATAGAATAGTCAAGTGTCTGTTGAACCCCTGTCGACTTAAAGATGTCAAGAATATGAGTCTTGATGAATCCAAGAGCTTTTAGCTGCTTTTCATTAAGCTTATCCTGCTTGAGAATATCAAAATTATCCTCTCCAGGAATGTATTTGATCAATTCATGGTGGGCAGCTTCCCTAAGAGCTAATTCAGATTCAGCAGAACAAGGGATAATCACATAATCAGGGAAATCCTTCTTAATCCTCTCAAAATTATCTTTTGCACCAGGAACATCAATCTTGT
The DNA here is from genome assembly GCA_043810355.1 of Candidatus Woesearchaeota archaeon. GTDB lineage: Archaea > Nanobdellota > Nanobdellia > Woesearchaeales > JAGVYU01 > JAZDHV01. The sequence goes on along the minus strand of JBDROB010000051.1, from coordinate 6,654 downwards.
TTGCAGCAATTATCATAGGTTTTGTCCTTTTCCTGAATTCTTTTGCAAGGTCAAAAAGGTTCTCACTGCTCCACTCAGTGATATTTCCAGCAGTAAGATTCAGCTGTTCAAGGACTTCTTTAGCCATATCCTCGTCAACATTCAATCCAGACAACTGCTTTGCAATGGATTTGACAATATTACCATGAGTCTGCTGGACAGACCTGGCAAACTTTTCCCATCCTTTCTTTAGGATGCCAAGATACCAGTAATCAAGCTCTTTTTCCAAGAATCGGATGTCAAAAGCAGGATCATAAGAACCAGGATCAATAGGCTCGCCTTTCTCATTTGTTGAACCAGAAATATCAACAACATGAATTAAAACATCAGCCTGGTTAAGGTCACTAAGGAATTGGTTTCCCATGCCTTTTCCCTCATGAGCTCCTGGAACTAGGCCAGCAACATCAATCATATCTATAGGAACAAATCTTATTCCATCTATACAATAACCAAATCTTGGGTTGCATTTTACATTGAAAAATTTTTCAGGGCATTCAACCTTGACAAATCCCACTCCATGGTTTGGCTTAATGGTTGCGAATGGATAGTTTGCTATCTCTACTTCTGCCAAAGTAGCTGCCTTAAAGAAAGTGCTCTTTCCTACGTTTGCTTTACCTACAACCCCAACAATCATTGCTATCAATTCAATGATTTATTCACATATTTAAATAATTTTGCTAAAAATAATGCATATTTCCCTATCAAAAAAGAAAAAATTATAAATAGCACGATTTAATATTGTATTATGGCAGAGAGAACCAATGAAGTGAAGCATCGCCTCGAAGGGGATTATATCACTGCAATAGATGGAGCAGTTCTAAAACATAAGGATTATTTCAATCTGAAGGACTTATACGTCCTTATGCATGAGTGGTTAGTGCAATATGGATGGTGCACAAGAGCTGATGAGGATTTTCCAGAAAAGTTCTTTCTTCAAAAAGAGGCCCAACAATCCGGAAAAGAACTTTGGATATGGTGGAGGTTGGAGAAGTTTCCTGATGGAGTATATAACACCTATTATAAATATCAATTGGACATAGATGTCCATGTCATCTTATTAAAAGATGTGGAAGTAGTGAGGAATGGAGTAAAATTCAAGGCTCATCATGGAGAACCAGAAATAAAATTGAATGCAAGGGTTGTTGTCGATTATCAAAATAAATGGAAAAACCATTGGCTATTAGGAAGCTTTTACGAAGTTTTCAGGAATAGGGTATTTAAGGTCCCATTCAGCATGCACAGAAGAGAATTGTACAGGGAAATATACCGGTTCCAAGAACATATGAAGACCTATTTCAAGCTTATGACCTATCTACCAGAAGAAGAAGGAGAGCAATGGCAAATCAATGAGGATTATGAATAAAAATGGGAACAAAATTTCCACTTCCAATAGCAAGGATTAAATACAGAGGATTGTTTGATTATAAGGAGCTAACAAACAATATGAGAAGATGGTTTATTGACTCAAACTATGAATTCAATGAAGGAACCTATAAGCATAAAGTCCCTTCTCCAGCAGGATATGAGCAGGAATTGAAGTGGAAAGCTGAGAGAAAAGTTACAGGCTATGTATTATATAGGATAAAAGTATATTTCCATATCTGGGATATAAAAGAAGTAGACGTGGTCAAGGACAATAAAAAGAAAAAGATGTGGGATGCAAGAGTTATGATTGAAATGGACGGAGAAGTTGAGTTAGACTATAATAATTATTTTGAAAAAGGAAAATTCTTAGAAGGAATAAGAGAATGGATAAACAAATATTTGTTGTTCACCAAGATACAAGGTGGATGGACTGACGAGCTTTATTACCACATCTATAAATTGCATCTTGTCACAAAGCAATCACTAGGAATGTCAACTCCAACAGACTCATCAAGGTATAGGTATTAGTGCCAGAAATTCAAATGAATTTCTGAGCATTTTTAATCCCTCTTTTTTAGGAGAGGTCTAAAAAATGGCAGAAAGAGAAATAATTGTTGATAGGAACAGGCTTACATATGAAGGCTTATTTAGCGTAATAGACCTATACACAATGATTGATGAATTTTTTGAAGACAAAGGATATGACAAAAGAGAGAAGAAGAATGTTGAGAGGGTGAAAGCAGAAGGGAAATATATTGAATTAGAGCTTGAGCCTTGGAAAAAGCTGACAGACTATGCAAAAAGTGTGATAAAAGTTAGGATTCTGATGAGTGATATCAAAGAAGTTGAAGTAGAAAAAGAAGGGGTTAAAGTCAAATTAAACCAGGGAAAAGTGCAATTTGTGTTTGATGCATACTTAGAGACTGACTATGAACACAGATGGGAGATGAAGCCAATGTTTTTCTTCATAAGGACATTACTTGACAAGTTTGCATTCAAAAACTACACTGTGAGCTTCAAGAATGAGGTGAAAAGCGATCTTAGCCAATTAATCATAATGATAAGGTCTTTTCTCAATTTATACAGGCAACAGTGATTCTAACAACAAATTTTATAAATAGTCCTGATACTCTTTATATTATATGCCTCCGTAGCATACTCAAAAAATAATGTAATGATTTTTTGTTCGCTCTGGTGGCTTATCACAACGCCCCCGTAGCATAGTAGCTATTGCGGCTGACTTGTACATGCTTAGGCATTTTGACATCAGCAGGTCGTGAGTGCAAGTCTCACCGGGGGCTTTTTTTAAAATGGAAATAAAAGAAACATATAAAGGATTGAGAAAAAAGTATGATTTGCCTGATTTTGAGACACTTGACAGAGATTTTGAAGCCAGCAGTATTGAAGAAGACAGATTCTTATTAAGGGAGATAAGAAAAAAGATTGTCGAAAAAATCGAATTCTATTCAAAAATACTTGAGGATATTGTGCAGCCAGAAGCAACTGTGACAAGCATGCATGAATGCAAGGCATTTGAAGAGAATGAGAAGGAGCAGGTCTATGCTGTCTATATGAGGATGATGGCAGCTCACAGGAAGTCAATTACTCTCTCATTAGAGGATGGAGAGCCTAATGAAGCCAAGTTTATCAAGGAATTTACCATAGCTTGGAAAGATATCAAACCAGAACTCATTAAAATCATAAAAAAGCTTGAGGAATCCTGGAAAAAAGACACTGAATTTAAAGAGGAATTAGGCTATCTAGGCTGACACAAAAATCTGACTGCTTCTGTTGCATAAGATCCTTTTCCTAATTCAAAATTAAGAATGCATTTCTTTTTCCCTTTATTCAATTCATCATCATGCAGATCAGAAATTTTTAGATTTATTATCTCTGTCATGATAAACCTTTCACCACCTTCTGCAGAAATCTCAGGGATTGCTCTTATGATGAAATCTCTAGGTTTAATATCTTCTTTTTCCATTATTTTTTCATAGATATCATTCTTTTCAGAGCCAAAACCTAAAATTGATATCTTCTTATCTTTATATTCTTCTAATTTTTTACCTTTTAAATCTTTTAGATGATTTACTTTGATAAATTCTTCAACAGCTGTATTCCATAAATCTGACTGATAGCTGTGAACAAATATTGAAAGGATCCTCTTTGGGATGGTCCTTAGAGCTCCAATATAATCATTTGGAGCCTTTTCAATGAATCCTTGGATCATAATCTCATAATCCCCCTGGTTTTGAAGAATAATGTTGACAGCTTCTTTGAATTGCTTTTTAACAATCATCCTCCCTATCTCAACATTGTTTTTTGAAAATCTCTGTTCTCCAAAAAGATTAGGAAAAAATCTTATTGGACTTGGTTTATCATCTATGTTTCTGACAGTGATTTTGAATCTGTTTCCTTGATGTGTACCAAGAGATGTTGGAGAGTCTGAAAAACCTTTGAACTCTAATGAAAGGTTATTCTCTTTTATGTTGTTTGTTTTATTGCTCTTAGCAGAGATAAATTGAGATGTTATAGCATTTCTGTCTTTTGTGCCAGAATAATGGAAAAATCTTCTTGGTATATTCAATCTGTCTGCAACAATTGAGACAGCTTTTTCTGTAGTCAGGTTTATCTTTTTTAACAGGAAAATTGAGAATTCCCCTTTCTCCTCTAATCTAATATCATTTATCTCTTCAACAATGAAATCTTCTGGGATCTGTTTTATTTGATACATAGAGAAGTAGAATGAATGATGATTTAAGAATCAATCGTTTTGTGATCACGCAAGCACTTATTCCTTTACCTGTTCTGGTATCTTGAAATTAGGCTTCATTATAACACTATCCCCTATCTGTTTGATTTCAGACACTTTGATGCTTATAGGCTTTTTAAAAAGTCCATCTTTCTTGAATTTTATTCTCAATTCTTGAAGTTTCTGACTTTTTTGAGCATGCCCTTCTACATTCCCTATAATCTCTCCATCTGAGCTTATGACTTTCATTCCTTTCAACTTATCATAAGGCACAGAGCTGAGGAATATGGTATCTATACCAAAATTTTTTATATGATCTGTTCCTATAAACAAGTCAGGCTTCATGAATCCTTGATCAATGGTTATACCTGTCAGGGTCTTTTCTTCTTTTGATATATGCAGTTTTATCACAATACCTAATATCTGCCCTTCTGGATCAACTGCTTCCTTGCCCAATATATCATCAGATGTTATTGTCTTTTTCTTGTCTTGACTCATTTTTTTCAATAGTCCTGTTAAGGATTATGTTCTTTTTTGAGGTTTCTATAAGAGTTTTGTGGATCTCTATCGGCTTCATAAACATCCTCTTCCTGACCATTATTGAAGTGAAGTTGTTAGAGTTGTTTGATCTTATGAGGTTTTTTACTTTTCCAACATATTTGCCATCTGAATCAAATACCTTTTTCCCGACAAGCATAGTTATCGGGTCCATGTTTAGCATCAGGGCTTTTTCAGAATCATTTTCAAAATATTCTTTATCCACAAACATGTTTATATCTCTTGTTGAGACCAAAGCACCTTTTAATACCCCTTTTTCAATCAACAAATCCTTAATCTTACCTAACTTTTCTCCTGATTGAGCATATACTTTTTTTTTAAGACTGGATCTTAGGCTTTTGAGGCTCTCTGGGCTGTTAATGCTGCTTGACAGTGAAACTGTTTGCTTTAAAAATTTCATATAATCACCTTTATCATGGTAGTATATTAATTTTTCTAGGTTAATAATTTGAAACTGATTATGATCACTAAATACTTTATTGATTGGCCGCTGAAGAACAGTATGAAAAATCTAGTCTTATTATATTTGAAAACCCCTAAAATTGTTGAGAGAGCTTGAGATGGAAGAGGCAATACATTAAAAATGAATATTATAACTGCACCATACTTGTTTATTAGTGACTTAAACTTGTAGAATTTTTTATATGATATTATCCTTTTTGATAAACCTGACAGCTTATTCCCAATAAAATAGTTAATTGCATATGCTATTGTTAGGCCAACTATCTGTATTGTAAATAATACAGCTGGATTTATGCCTTTTGAAAGGAAACTCCAGAATAATGGCTCTTGAGGCAGGAATATGAAAAAGATACCTCCTATGAATGATCCGTAGAATGCTCCTAAGATTGTAAGTTCTCTAAGCTGGGAATATATATGACCTATTGCAAAATTGATTAATCTAATCAAGATGAACTCTGAGTTTCTAAGAAATACTACATAATACACTATTGTTGATAAAATGAGTACTAAACTTATTATTGTGAGGATTCCTTTGACTTTTTTCCTTATGTTATTGTAAGTGAATATAACATCATTTCTTAATTCAGGCTGGCCCATCTGATTAAATAACATATACCATTATAGACAATGGTCATATTTAAACATTTGGAGTTTGCATGGTTATTGAAACTTCGATCAGAATACCTTGGCCTTTAGGCCAAGGATGAATGATTTGTTTTGCTTTAAAATCATAACCTTAATAAAATATAGAATATTTTATTATTTCCAAGGGCCAGTAGCTCAGCTTGGATACTTCAAAATCCTTTTGATGGTTTTTGCGAAGCCAAAAAGAGCGCTTCCCTCCTATACAGTTTTACTGTAGAAGTAAGGAAGAGGTCGGGAGTTCAAATAGTTGACGCCTGAGGCAATAGTGCTGAAAAGCGAAGCTTTGAAAGTCTTCCCTGGCCCGTATTATTCTCTTATCCTATTCTCTCCACTATAATAAAGTTAATAAACCATATTAACATACCAGTCAAAGGGTGGTTGATATGGCAGTCAAAAGAAAGATCATGAATGCAGAAGAAAGAGCAAATTCAGACTCAATACAAGGAGTTAGGAAGGAGTCAGGCAGTTATCTGATAAATTTTCTTAGGGAAAAATTTGATTTTATCATAGAATTGATGAAGAGAAAGATGGATGAGATCAGATATGAGATCAAAAAAAGGATTATTGTTGTTGTATTATATGGATTAGGAATATTTTTCCTGATATTTGGGATTGCCCAAATTATTGAGAGACTGTTTCCAATAATCTCTGGAGGCGGAGGATTCTTGATAATAGGCTTCCTGCTCATGATTGTCGGAGGGATATACGGGGCAGGTGCTCGGAAGATGAGACCAAGAAAAAAAAGAAGACTTTAATATATGTAAGATAAAAAAAAACTTTAAATAGATTAAGGAAAATAATAAAAGATATATAATAATTTAATAAATAATTTA
>JBDROB010000050.1:0-3363 GCA_043810355.1 Candidatus Woesearchaeota archaeon | reverse complement strand
TCATTCATTTGTTCTATTTTTTCGCCTATCATTTTGTTCCTCCTGTTTATTATTCATTTTTAATTAATTCTATATTATTGTCTAAAAGAAATTTATTTAACCCCCAAAAAAACTTTTCAATCATAGGTTTTTTATCTTTCAACCATCTTTCTATATCAATCTCATCAACCATATATTTTTCATCATCCTTCATAAAATCATATGAAGTTTTTGCCGCTATTAATATAAACTCATCATCATATGCATCAGGCTCTAATTCTTCTTCAGTCAAATCAATCTTTTCGGAAAATATGGTTTTTATTTCGCTTTTCATTTTTTTTTGAAAATAAATCATAATATCTTTTAATCTAACATCTTTTGATATGCTACAATCTGTATGCCTCCCATCACTACTACTATTAATAAGATGCTGTTCAATTTCTGGATTGTCAAATAATTCATCACTATAGTTAAATAAATCTCGTATAGTCAACCCCATCCATATATATTCATTTATTACTATATGAATTGAATATTTGTGTCCTTTATGCATAAAAATATATTCTATATTTGCTTCTTCATTGCGTCCTTCAAAATCATAGTACCAGTCCAAAAATTCTCTTAATTCTTTTTTCCATTTCATTTCGTTCATCTGTTCTATTTTTTCACCTAACATTTTTATTCCTCCATTTTTATGACTTCGCATCGTTCGCATACAATATGCATAAGTTCACCATTTTTTATTTTAATCATTCCTCCATTATTATCAAGATAGTCTAAGCCTACCACTTTACCAATGTTAGGATTATTACGCTTTGGATATTTTACTACATCACCTATTTTTAAACCATAATGTCTTTCACTCATTTTTATTCCTCCATATCCATCATATCATATCATCTTTCATTGCATCATAATCTTCATCTTCATCTATAACTTTCCTTGATTTCAGTTCTCCATTCTCATGGATAACACCTGCATTATTCATTTCTTTGTTCATCTTTTTTCCTCCAATTCTATTTTTTGTTTTATTTTTTCTTTTGATACTTCCAACTCAAATTCAGGATTAATAAATATCTTTTTACACCAATCATCCATATACTCATCAAAAGCTTGCCCTTCATGACTGGCAAGTTCTTTTAAAAATTGACATATATTAGGATTCAACCCCTTCAATTCTATATATGATATGAGTTGTTGATTTATTTGTAATTCCATAATTTGATTATATTCTATAAATTCTTTATTTCTCAATAAGTATTCACTTAATTTATTTTTCTTAATAGTATTTTGAATTTTTAAAGATTTTAAACTTGGTTTAAATCTTTTGGGTATCTCTGCATTTTTAAAAAAATCTAGTATATCTTTCATATACAAATCATATTTTTGCAAAAGTGGATTCTGTATATCCATGAAAAATTTATACTTTGCATTGAGATTTGAATAGTGCATTACAGTTCTATAATGTCCCATATGAGCGGAAAAAAAATCATTTCCTTTATCCATTCTTTTTTTGGAGGCATCATTATAAACAAAAAATAATGAAATAGTTCCACCTATTTGTTCAACGGTCGTCAATGGATAATTTGTTGTTTGTTCCATTTCAATCACTCCCAAAGTATCCTCTTTGCAACTCCTCTGAAAGGGGCTGTTCTGTTTTTAAGCCAGTTCTCATCCTGGGTTCCGGGAACATAAAGCTGATATATAGTTGCCAATTTATCTACCCCTTTTTGTTTTCTCAATACCCTTCCAAGTCTCTGAATCATCTGCCGTTTGACGCTTGAACCGCCAATAATTACTGCCATATCCACAGTCGGGCAATCAAGTCCCTCATCAAGACATTTAACTCCGATAAGGATTGGAAACTTATCATCTCTGAAATCCTGTAGCATCTGCTTTCTTTCCTTAAGCCGCATTCCACTATGATATTTTCCGCAGCTTATGCCTTTTTCAGTCAACATCTTATACAGCTCGTCGGCAGACTTTTGCAGTTCACTGAAAACCATTATCTTTTTTCCTTTTTCAGCTTTAATTATTTTTGCCCCTTCATTCACTTTTGCTGATGTATGAAGCAAAACCATCTTTCTCTGGTTATTGGCTTTAATTAAGGTTGCGGCACCGCTATCACCTGCTTTCAAAGCCGCCATAGCATTTGAAAACCATTCCATCCCGCTCCCATAATAATGCTTCATAGAATTTATCTTGGCTGTAGCTTCCTCATATACCAGTTGCTCATCAGAGGTTAGATGAACCTTCCTATTGATTATCTCATACTCACAGATATGTCCCTGCTCAATGCCATCTTTCTGAGTAGCAGTATAAACAATAGGATAACTGTCGGTTATCAATTTATGTTTCTCATCATCCCTTTTCATTGTTGCTGTCATAGCAAGAACTTTCTTGAATCTATGAGCATTCTGAAATAGGAACTGCACGTTTGTATCTGAAACATATCTGTGGCACTCATCAAGTATGGCAATGTCAAAGTCAAGATTCGCGAACCTGATAGAGTTTACAACAGCAATCACTATTCTCTTCTCAATCTCATCAAAACCATTCCCTACATATCCAATCTTATCTGAAGGAATGTTAAGACATTTCATTATCTCTTCCTTGTGCTGCTGTTGTAAAGCAACAGTAGGAACTGTGATTATTATTCTTGCTTCTGGATTTTGCTGAATAATCATCAATTCCAAATATGTCTTTCCACTGCCAGTATAAACTTCAACTGTAGCCTTCTCTTTTCCAGTTCCATGCCAAGCATTGAAAGCATCAACCTGCCAATCCCTGGGAGTCAAAGGCATAAAATCTTTAGCTGCAAAAGTGTTATTTATCTGTCCTTGTGCTTGATTCCCTCCTTGTGCTTGATTCCCACCTTGTTCGAATTCTATCCATGATACATCTACCCTTCTAAGAATCGGTATCAGATACTTTTTCTGTCCTGGTGATATAGGCCTTTCTTGCCTTACAAACAATTTAATGGTTTTCAAAAAACTATCTTGCCATTCATTCAAAGGCTTAATCTTGTTCAGTATCTCTAATTGAGCTTTCTGCTTATTAGTGACTTCTCCTGAAACTGTTCTTTTTATCTTGTTAATGACTCCCCACCTGCCCGGAGTCATCGGATAATCATTTTCAAGGACTCCTACCATATCATTCATGAAAGTTTTATCCCAATCTGAAAGCTTGTCTGATTGTAGCATCTCTTCGAACTCAGCTATCAGATTTTTGTGCTTCTCTCTATTGATAGCTTTCTTTTCATCTGCCTTTGCTTTTGACTTAAGTCTTTCAAATTCAGGTGAATAATCTTCCCCGAAAAACTTTTGAACACAACAGTTTCCTACTTCAAGTCTTGCCTTGTTCTCCTGATGTTCCATAAGGCAA
>JBDROB010000049.1:0-8492 GCA_043810355.1 Candidatus Woesearchaeota archaeon | reverse complement strand
TCACTATCTTTAATAGTGCCAGTTATTGTCTCACTATGCATGTCCAAACCAGCATATACTTGCATTTGTTCCATAAAATCACCTCCTTAATCATAAATAAACATCCGGATTATAAGAATTCTCATCACTTCACTGGACATTTGTGCATAACCTTTTTATTCTAGTATGCAATCCCTTTTTAGATGATTAATGTCACTGATCTCACTTCCTATATGTTTTGCCCAAGAAAATTGTATTTGACAAAAGTTAAGGGTATTAAAGAGCCTCCTTCATCAATAATGATCCAAGGAAGCATTAAGCATAAGGTACTGGAAGAGGTCCATAAGTCTGAAGAGAGGATCGTGAGGAAATTGAAATATATTCCATCAAAAGAAGAGCTTGATAATCTTTTCTCCATAACCCATTCAACAATTATCCATTCAGTTATAATGGATGAGATGGATCAATTGGAATTTTTCCAGATCTCACCTTCAGATCTTTTTTCACAGATACATTCTATTGTAAGGGACGAGACTGTTTTGCAGTCAAGCAATGCCTATAATCTGATTAGGGAGCACAATCTGATAGGGGATGATCTGTTTGAGATTAAAGAGCCTAAGATCAAGACAGAGCTCATTGTTGACTCTGATAGGTTAGGTTTAAAAGGAAAGATTGATAAGCTTGAGATATTCAAAGATTTTTTTGTTCCAGTTGAGATTAAGACTGGAAAGATACCAAGATCTCCTTGGAAAGACCATATTATTCAGGTTTGTGCATATGCTATGATGTTAGAGGATAAATATGATACAAAGATTGATCAAGGTCATATAATATATTATAAACCAAGAACTCTTCATAAGGTATCATTCAACCAGTTCATGAAGGATGAGGTTATTGATTTGATAAATAAGGTGAATATCCTCTTAAATAGCACTGATTTGCCTGATTTTTGTAATAATCCTAATATTTGCAATTTTTGCGGGTTAAGGCAGAAATGCTATGATTTCACTGATTTACCACTGTGATGTAAAAGTTATTATGACAAATAACTAATTTAAAAACAAAAGCTTTAAATATTATTTTTGTTTGACATAGGTTTAGTGTATGAGGAAATATGGCAGAAGAAGAAAAAAAGTTTTCTAAGCAGTTGATTGGTAAGACAGTAGTCTCAAAAACAGGCAAAAAATTCGGTGAAGTAGGTGATATTATCTTCGAGACAAGGTCTGGAGAGCTTATTCATATGGTGCTGAAAAATCCTACTAATTACACAGAAAAGCTTGAATTAGAGAGGGATAAGGATAATAATATCTTGATACCTTTCAGTGCAGTGATTGCAACAGGCGACTTTATGGTAATTTCAGAGGAAGATATAATCTGATTATAATCAGAATCTGAAATCTAATCAATGTCTAATTGCTAATCTAATTGCTAATAATATTTGAAGAGGATAGAATCAAATTTTTCTTTTCTTGTTCTTATCTTGTAATATAAAATAATTAAGTATTTAAATCACTCTTGATTCTATGTTTTAATGGAAAATAATAGCACTATTTGGACTGAGAAATATAGGCCATCTGAATTCTCTGAAGTCAAGGGTCAGGATGAGATAGTCCGTAGGGTTAAGGCATTTGTGGAGAATAAGAATATGCCTCATCTGTTGTTCACAGGTCCTGCTGGTGTTGGAAAGACATCCTTGGCTTTGGTTATTTGTAAAAATCTTTTTGGCAATATCTGGCATTCAAACCTGCTTGAGCTTAATGCTTCTGATGAGAGGGGTATTGATGTTGTCAGGAATAAGGTCAAAGATTTTGCAAGGACAAGGAGTATTGGTGATGTTCCTTTTAAGATAATCTATCTTGATGAATGTGACGCCCTTACAAAAGAGGCTCAGCAGGCTTTAAGGCGAACTATGGAGAATTATACTCAGACAACTAGATTTATCCTTTCTGCTAATTATTCTTCAAAAATTATTGATCCAATCCAGAGCAGGTGTGCCATGTTCAGGTTTAAGCCACTTCCAAAAGAAGATATCAAAAATATCATCATGAAGATTGCAGAAAGTGAGGATCTGAAGATTGATGATTCTGCAATCTCTGCCTTGATTGAGGTTTGTAATGGTGATTGCAGGAAATTAGAGAATGTCCTTCAATGTTGTGCTGCTGTTGAGTCGCATATCACATCTGAATTGATACATTCTATTTCTTCTATTGCATCTCCAACAGAGATTATCACTATCTTAAATCTTGCAGTCTCTAACAAATTCACAGATGCAAGGAACATGCTTTTGGATGTTATGCTTAAATATGGTTTAAGTGGCATGGATATCATCAGGCAGATTCAGAAGGAGATTTGGAATCTAGACATAGATAATAGGAAAAAGGTTGATCTTATTGATAAATGTGGTGAGATTGAGTTTAGGCTGGTTGAGGGTTCTGATGAGTTTATCCAGCTTGAGTCTTTATTAGCACAATTCGGAAAGAACTGATGAAAAGAGCTGAAAAATAAAGTATTCACAAAAAATTTTCTATAATTTTAAATACTAGTTATTATAATATTATGATGTTGTTATGAAAAAAAAGAGGTCTGTTAGCAGGAAATCTGGAAAATCCAGTGATGTTGATCAAGTTAGTCAGGTGGAATTGCCTGATAGGATTTCTGTTCATGCTAAATTTAATGAAAACCTTGACTTTCTAGATGATGATCTGGATAAAAAGTATGAGAGCACTTTTAGGCAGGATAATATGAGGGTGCGTATTATTAACCAGAAATTGATGGATAAGTCTAAGGAATTATTGCATTTAAAGCAGAATTTGCTTGATATGTCAAATGATGTGAAAAATAGGCAGGAATATATCAGCAAGTTGACTTCTCATTTGTCTGAGAGGGATGCAATTATAAGTCATTTGAGCGGGGTTATTGAAAGGTTAAAGTTTGATCTTAAGTCTTCAATAAATAGGATTAATGAGCTTCAGCAAAAGTCTGAGAGCCTTGAGAATGGTACGCGTTCATATTATAGAAAACTTAATGAAAAGGATAATTATATTGAGGAGATGGGCAAGAGGCATAATGAGATTCTGGCTCATGTTAAGAATGAGTATGAGAAAAAGATTAAAGAATCTGAGCAGAGCCATTTTAAGCGCGAGATTGAGCTTGGTTCAGCAATCTCAGGTTTGAAAGAGAAGCTGCTTCATCAGAATAGGATTATTGAAAAAAAGATATTGTCTGAATCTGCTATTTTTGATAAGATCAAGAAGGATTTTGAAGATCTTATCACAATCCATCATGCTACTCAAAATACTCATGAAAATGAGATGCCTACTCACTTAAGGGGGGAAAGACCTCAATTACCTACTCTTATTGCAGTAAAAAAAAATCATAATTCCTCAATAGACCAGCCATTTTCTTCCCAAGAAATTGCATCTTTGATAGAGCTGGCTTTTGAAAGGAATCAAGGCAAGGAAAAGATAAGGGATTCTTTGATAAATTCTGGTTATCCTGAAGAGGATGTTGATAGGGAGCTTTCCCAATATTGAGATGTTTTCAAGAAATATATTTCTCAAAAAAGATAAATTGATAGAAAAAAATAAAAAATAATATTTCTTAAATTATTCTTCATCTACAGAGACATCCTTGACCCATAATCCTTTTTCAATATATTGGGAATATCTGTATTTCAGGTCAACCCTTAATAATGGCTGGAAGCTTGTGTCAATGTCTCCAAAGTCTAGTTTGCATGTAACAATCTGTGGTTTGCCGTCATACAATGTTACATAACCGCTGTTAGGAGATTCCTTTTGTTGCAAAGAGCAGTCAGGTACTACTCCTGCCCCTGATATTTCAAAAGCCTCCACAAATACTTTATACCTGTCATTGTTAGTGTAATCATCCTGGCATTCTGTTCCTTGCTTGTAAAATCTGTCATTAGGCTGGCCTACAGATTCGACTTGAAGCGTGACTTGGATCTTTCCAGCAGACAATGGTTGTTCATTTAGCTTTGTTATCTGTATTGGTCCTGCTGAATTTGATACTTTCATTTCTCCATTTGGATCGCATATCTCCCTTCCTTTCTCAGTTGTTAGCCTTTCTCTTACGCATAATTGGGTTGAGGTAATTGTTTCATAATCATAGCATGCTTCTACTCTTATCCTTCCTATCCTGACAACACCAGGCACACTTCCCAGATAATTAAGGCCTTCAAATGCTACACTTGTGATATCGCCGTTTGTGACTGAGCCGTCAATGTTCTTTTTTGCACCATTCATTGCTGGCATATCCTGTCTGAAATCATTTTGTGTCAGTCCAAAATCCTCTGCTAGGATTCCTTGTATTTTTATATACCCATCTCCTTCTTCAATATTATGTTCTCCCTTATTTTCCATTTGTGTTATCACAGAGAATTCAAATTGGCCATCATCAAGGATCTCTTCTGGAGGAGCTCCTGTTATGAATGATTGGATAAGCCCATTTGTCCCACCAATAAAAGGTGTTTCAGAAGGGCCTCCGCTGCCATCATTAGCACATCCTGCTAATATAAATCCAATTGTTGTTAATAACACAAGAATGAATGCTTTTCTCATTTTTTATCGCCTCATATTTTTTTCTTTAAATTATTAGTATTGATTAATTATTATTCTAACTACTAATTTAACATACAATATTAAGTTAATTCTTATATAAATTTTTCTGTTTTACAGTTAAGATAGATTCATTTACAATCATCCAAAACACAATAAAGCCTATTTTTAATATATTTAGATATAGATCATGGTCTAAGATGATCTATTGTTTAAATAGAACTTCTTAGTTCAACATTTGTTGATATCTCTTCAATATACCCATAGACCATCCTTAATGTTAGTGTGCTGGTATATGCTGTATTCCCTTGTGGATTGTCTAGCCAGCAGTTTATCCTGCCAGATCCATCAGGTAGCTTTACTGGATTTGAAGGTTCGCATTGCAGGTATTGTGCATTTCCTACCCTTGCATCTAATATGTCTACCCAATTCATGTCAGCAGGCACTATGTCTGAATCAAGGCACCTTTCAATCTTGCCTATATCCATTATTGTACCAACTCCAACATTCTTTATGTTTATCCTGAAAATTGCTTTTGTAGGTGTTGATTCAACATCTACATTAGTGATGGCAACTGGTGCAGCCTGTGTCCCTGCTCCATATGATCCTGGCCTGCATGGATCATTATTGTCATTCTTGTTTGGTTCAGGATCAATGCAAATGGCTACTGTGGCTATGGTTTGATATGGGTAGCATGCTACTGCATCAATTCTTGTGCTAAATGTGTCAACTCCATAAGGGACAGCTATTGTTCCTGTCTCTCTAATTGTGTCAAATCCTCCTTCATCATTGTATTGAGTTTTTGATTCTAGGATGCTGAATGGTATTGGTCTTGTTGTTATTCCTCTGAATATGCTTGGATCAAATCCTGTTAAGTAGATATCACCTATCAATGGTTCAGCTCCTCTATTCCATAATTCTAGTGCAATATCAATCTTGTCCCTGTCATATGCTTGGTAAGGTGGTGATCCTGTCTGGAATCTCATCTCTATACCTCTTGATCCTGTTCTCCAGTTTCTGTCAGTTGTATCTGTATCTCTTCCAGCACATCCAATTAGGGTTATAATTACAAATATAGTCAAAAGAAATATTAATCCACTCTTTTTATGCATTTTTTATTTATCCTGATTTGGGATTATATAAATTTTTCGTAACTAAATTTTATTTTTTCTTATTATGTTTATTATACCTATTAAAATTATTTATACTTCTTTTCTTATCAGTAATGTCTCGCTTATTGTTTCACTGTATCCATACTCTAGTTTTATCACAAGGGGAGCAGTGAATGAGGGTATATTTGCGTCGATTCCTTCTTCATAAGCGCATCTGATTATTTTTTCATCTTCTCTTAGTTTGACATATCCACTTCCTTCTCCAATCTTTCTTGGACTGCATTCAAGATAATAGTCATTGCTTAGCTTGGCTTCTGCAACATATAATGTGTTTATGTCATCCCTTTCTAGCTTGTCTGATGAGCATGCTCTTTCTACTATGTCTGGGTTGTAAACAATTCCACCCCCTTTATTCTCAATGTATATCTTGAACATTGGTTTTATTTTTCCTTCAACATTATGAGGGACCATTTCAACCTCTACTTTTGTTATCGCTATTGGCGCTCCTTGCCCTGATGAGGATATGTCTTCTGCTTGACATGCATATTCAGGGAGCCTGTTGTCTAAAGGGTCAGTATCAACGCATACTGCCTTTCCAAATATTGTCTGATATCTGTAGCATGCAGTTGCAGTGATCAATGATTCAATCACTTCTACTTGAGGGTCTAAATTTTTTGATCTAAGATTGAAGTTGATGAATTTCTCTTCTCCAATGTCATTGTTTACACTCCTTCCTGTTAATTCAACATCCTCTTCTGATTTGTCTGTCTCTATCACATCTTTTTCAAATCCTAGCATTATTTTTCCGTCGATAATGTCAGATGCCCCATCATTTTTTGCATCTACAAGGACATTGAATCTTTGGTTTTCATATACTTCTTCAGGAGGGCTGTCTCTTGCAAAATCGATTACCATCCCATTTGTTCCAGTAAATGGTTCATATCTTGTAGTCGCACCTCCATTGCCTGTGCATCCAGAGATGAGTGCCATAATAAAAAAAAGGATTATTATTTTTTTCATTTCATTTACCTATTTTTTTAATTTTCTTGATATTTTTTTTTAAATTATATATTTCGATTAATTTCTTGTCCAACATTAATATTCTTAAGTTTTTCCATCCTTATACTGCAATCCCATTATAGTATCTGTCAACCCTCTTCACATATTCTCTTGTAACTCTATATCCAGTATTTGAGATTGTATGTTCTGGATCATCCCATTCGCATTCAAAAGCTAATTTTCCAGTGCAATCACTGCTTGCTTCTATTGCTCCTAATCCTCCATTATAGCCTGCTGCAGTATTTCTGACAGTGATTCCGATATTATTTCTCTTGATGAAATCAATTAGATAACTTAATTGTTTTGCTCCGCACTCGATGTTTGATCTAGGATTAGAATCATAATCATCTTTGCAGTGCCTGTCATTCTTCACCTCTTGTGATATCTGCATTAATCCTACAGAGCCGCCTCCATCACCTGAAGCATCAGGATCCCATGAGCTCTCTGCTGTTATTATTGCCTTTATCAGGAAATAGTTTACATTATTTGATTTAGCCTGTTGAAGTATGAATTCAGAATATTCCTCTTCATGATTCCTATTGGTGTCTCCTGCAGTTATGATATATGAATTTAGATAATCATCATCAGATATCTCAGTGTTGAATTCAACTTTTTTTGTTTCACTTGTTGCAGTAGAAGATCCATTTACAATCCCCCCTGTTAGATCATCATTCATTAGTCCTGATTCTTTTATGTTTAAGCTTAGTTCTTCCTCTATTGAATAGTCATAATCTAATAATACTTTGAAATATTGTGCAATTATTGGGTTGTTTCCTAATACTTCATTGTCATCAATCGCTATTGTGCAGCTTATATGCCTGAATTTCTCTATCTCTGTGTCACTTAGATGTTCAGTTACATCATTTTCAATATCTTCCACTCCACCATCCGGATTTGTTATCTTCTTTAGTGAATAAATATTGTTTATCTGGTCATCACATCTTTCTGCAAGCTCTGATAGGCTGCTGCAGCTTGATGGTTCAAAGGTGAATTCATTGCATTTATACTCTCCATTTTCATCTGCTTCAATTTCCATTCCATTTGGTATCATTATCACTAGTCTTGATATGTCTTTGACTATACCATCCCAATTATTGTCAATTGTTATCCTTAATGAGACTGAATTCTGGTCAATGCTCTCTCCAACACCTCCTTCAGGTTCAAAGACCCCTATGCCTACTGGAGGCTCCTTTACTCTCATGCCAATCTTGAGAGGCCCGTTTGTGTATATTGCGACTGGAGAGCTGTCCTTAATCCCAAATTGTTTTAGCACATCTATATTCTCTCTTCTGTATGATCTTAGGTTGTTTATGTCCATGAAATATGTCTTGTAATATGCTTGTGTCTCAAAATTGAAGTCTGCTTTGAATCCGACGATTTGCCTTCCTTTATCCAGCCTGTTAAAATAACAGTCTAGATCCTCTACTTCAAGATCATATATTGTGAAATGGTCTGTTGGAGTTATTATCCCATCTTCTCTTGGAGCTTTTAGTCTTGGATCTTTTGGCTTGTCTTTTGGATTATACCTGTAGCATTCTACATCTATGTCTACATCTTTATCTAAAGTCCTTGCTCTCATTGTGGCCCAGACAGTTATAGGCTCGTCATCATAGAATTCAGGTGAAGCTCCTTGGAGATCTTCGATAAATACTCCTAGTTTTTCTTCAGCATTCCTGTCAACCTGCCCTGTATAGTAGAAGTCACCTCCAGTCGCCTGATACAATGTTTGGTTCCATAGGTCTTTGCCAGCTCCGACTATTCCAAATGT
>JBDROB010000048.1:0-14832 GCA_043810355.1 Candidatus Woesearchaeota archaeon | reverse complement strand
TTTTACTCATTCTTTCATCCTCCAATCCCTTATTCTTAAATATTGATCAAAATCATTTGGAAGGGACCATAAATCCTTCTTTTGCCAAATGTGGCTTTGCTATAATTGTACATCCTGGAGCTGTTGCTATATATGATGATGCCATGCTTGGATCAGCAACATCCATTGCCAAAGTAGCCCTGGCAATTCCTCTTTGCCAAATTAAATCATTAAAATTATCCATTCCAAAAAATGTATCAAACCTGCCTGTCTGTAGACCATAATCCCTTAACATGCAGAACATTCCTAAACCAATTGTGTTTGCATAAGAAGGAACTTCACCTGATGCAGCTGAAGTAACCATGTTTTGAGCCATGGTCTGAGTTGTTAAAGGAGCACCTCTAATGTATGTAACTTGTTCAGAAACATTTTTTCCAAATAATCTACCATAATTAGGCTCCCAAAACATTATGTGGCCAATCATTCCAACTCCTCCAGTAAAAATTACTCCTGCATCTTGATCCATAAGTCTTTCCATTTTCTTTTGATAACTTCTTAATCCAACACCCTCTGCAAAACTCTTGTTTCCACCTGTAATCACTGCCTGAGTATTAAGATGCCTGTAGAATTGTTCCTGCATATCATCCCTAAATGATCCCATATAAGGAAATTGTTTAGATGACAGTTTTCCTCCTGTTGGAGATGACCATTCATCCATTGCAAAAGTAAATACTAAACGAGGTTGGAAATCTCCTGAATTCTTATTCATTAATCTTGCAAGATGAGGGTAATGTCCCATTGGACCTACTGGAGTGACATAAATTACTGGTCTGCCGTTAGAAGTATGTTCACATATCTTCCCAAATATTGCATTTGCTAATGCAGTGTCATGATCACGCATACTATCTACAACAATTATACTGTGATTTTTATGCCAATGCTTGCCTCTATGATGAATTAAGAATTCAGAATCAATACCATTCTCCTTTCTCACCCTTTGCCTGACCAATGCAGCATCATCCAAGTATTGGGCTGGAAAGCCCCTGAAAACATCTTTTCCAAGTTCTTCAAAAGTATGCTCTTTAACAAGTGACTCTAATTTTGCCTCAAGTTGAGCTTTCAACTCTGGGTCGTCTTTCCTAAGACCTATTTCAACCATTTTCTTTACCTCCTTGTTTGAGGCCAGCAGAATATTTCAAAACCGCCTCCAATTTTTTATTTGAATTGAAAAGTTGACACTGCTCTTTTTTGCCTTATGTATCATAATTATATCTTACAAAATAATCTAAGAAAATATCTATATTCCTAATTATAGTCAGGTTTTCCGTATTAATCCCCCAAATATATAATTTATATAAACTGTATCTCCAATAATAAATACTTATATTTAAAGATTTGGAAATGATACAATCTATTATTGTCTCAATTTAGAGACGAAAACAATGATTTTTTTAAGTAATTTGTAAGAAAAATATGATTTATTAAGAATTATTACATACCAAGATATCTTAGTGTTTTTCCTGAACTTATAATATCCTTATGGTCTTGTGGATTACATAAATGATCTAATTCTTCAAAAAATGGATGAACTCCCCTGTGGTTTTCGGGAAAATCAACTTTTACAATATGTCTACTATTTCCGTCTGGGAAAAAAACATGAATTTGAAAATCTAATCTTGAGGAATCACTAATACTATGATGCTGGAATCCATAAGGAACTCCAAATTCTGCAACTAAGGCATTTGCAGGAGTCATTCCATTAGCTTGACCAATTTTATATGTTCTCCACATCTTAGCTGCGAAATCACCAGGACAAGGACCATTCCCATTAATTAATGCATGAAATAATTCAGATGTTAAGTGTTCATAACCAGGACCTTTTTTATAAAAGCAATCATCATAAGTTAAACCTTTACCATTGATGCCAAGTTCAAAATCTAATTTATATACTCTGTTTGCAACGTCAACAGAATGGGCATATTGCATAAATCTATCAAATCTTTGCTGAAATTCTTCAACAATTCCTAGGAAAGGATGGGTTCTATCTCTAATGTCTGATGATTTAAGGCTAACAAGCCGTTTTGCATATTCATCAACTGCTGGTTTAAGAACATTTAAGAAAAGGGTGGGTAATAATTGAGATAACCTTGAATATTGAGGTTGTGCCTGCATTTCTACTTCAGAGGAGAACATACCTTTTAATTTACCAAGATAATTTCTTCTGGTATCAAGGTCAAATTGAACCAAAGTTTGCCGTGCAATAGGCATTATATCAAATATGGCTTCTGAATAATGAGGAACTATAATACCAGCAAACTCAACTGTCCTATCTGCCATATTTTTAATCTCATCAGGAGTAATGGCTTGTTTTTTGCCTACTTTGTTTTTAACATCATCCCCTATCATAAATGATGTAGACATCCATCTGCCAGATGCAATATCGCATATGCAATCATATAAAATATCTTTTTGAGATCTTTGATTATCACCTACTGTAAAAAAATGAGAACTCATTTCTAAACATTCAATCCACTCAGAAAGAGGTGTGCCATCTGTACATGTAAGATTCCTAACTTTATCATCAACAATGTCTGATAATTCAAGGATTGCCTTTGCCATACAGAGCAAAATGATTTGAGATTTAAAAAGTTTACGATGTATTCCGTAAATCTGCTATGAAATCAATTTTTATTATTTTTCTTTACAAACTTATAGGCTGCGTTGAAAATCTCCTACTTCGCTGACCATAACCTCATAATGAATCATGGGAACATGGTCAGCTACGTCCAGCCATGCCATGTTTGCCTACGGCAAACAATGGCAAACATGGCACGGACGGAGACTTTTTCAACGCAGCCCTTTTTATAAAAACATTTATAAAAGGTATATGCAATCACAACTATTATGGGGATTAAATATATATACTGTATACTATTAGTTATAGTTTTATTTATGCCTATAATCCAGGCTGAACATGTTTACACTGATCCAGAAGTTGAGAAATATGATGGAGAGGTAAATTTTTTCTATAGTGACACATGTCCACATTGCCATGAAGAAATTAAATTCTTGAGAGTGGTTGAAGAGGAATATCCTGATATAAAAATCAATTATTTTGAGGTCTCAGACATTGAAAATCAGGATCTTTTCAGTTCATTTGCAGACTGTTTTAATTCCACTGATCAAGGAGTTCCAAGGACATTCATTAATCATCAAGTCTTTGTCGGATTTGATCCAGGCAATGGAGATCTGCAGTATTCTCCAATATACAAGGCGAATATTGGATATAAAAACCAGATAGAAAATGCAATAAAAGAGCTTGCATTGCAGACAAATACAACCAATGATGGGCAATGTGCTAATCCAGACCCAGCAAATGGAATCAATGATAATAACAACTCACTAGGAAATAGCTATTGGATATTCTTGATTGTCATCTTATATCTACTGACTTATATTGGTCTTAGAAAAAAGATAAAAAATAATGAACAAATGAAAAGATACTGGATATCTGGATTGATTGCAGTGATAATCATATCATTGTTTGCATTTATCCTTTTTGTCCCAGAAGCTGTAATATCAGATTTTGCAAACAATCTACCATTTCCATTGTTTGTCTTTGTAATTGCATTGGCAGATGGATTTAATCCATGTGCTTTCACAGTCCTTTTCATCTTATTGTCTTTATTGACATATACAAAAAGGAAGAGAGACATGAATCTGATTGGAGTCATATTTATCATAACTTCAGCTGTCATGTATTTCCTATTTATCATGATCATGATTCTATTGGGGGCATTTTTTATTGAAAAGTATGGAGAGATAATCTTGACAGTATTGGGAGTAATAATTGCATTTGCTGGACTCATCAATCTCAAGGATTACCTGTTTTTCAAGAAAGGAGTGTCCTTGTCATTATCTGATGAGCATAAAAGCAAGATAACCTCAAAGGTAAGGAAGATTGTGATGTCATTGAAAGATGACAGGGGAAAGAAAGCATTATTGCTGGCGATTGGAGCAACAATATTATTGGCAATCGGAGTCAATCTTGTGGAATTGGGTTGCACAGCAATCCTGCCAACTGTCTATATGTCTGCATTATTGACAAAATTCGGACTTGCATTTGGAATACAGCATCTGATCTGGACAACTGTATATGCAATAGTATATATCATACCTCTTTTTGCAATATTACTGAATTTTATGTTCACATTCAAGTCTGAGAGAGTATCAGAGTCACAAGGAAGGATATTGAAACTGATTGCAGGAGTATTTATGTTTTTATTCGGACTAATAATGATATTCAAACCAAGCCTACTTGTATTTGGATGATCAATATAAATTTGATTGTAATATATTCAAAATATTAATTTTGTATAAGGTGGTATAAATGGGGATAAAAGAATATGATAACTGCAAGATTGTTGAAAATGGAAATGTTGCAGAGATTAGCTTCAAAAATGATCCAAAATCAATAGAAAAAGTTAAAAGCATAATATTCTTGGAGATAGAAGTCAAGCCTGGTGATAATGTAAAAAAAGGAGACATATTGCTGAAAGGAGAGATTATGAAAGGCACATTTGAAATGGACAGCAAGGTTGAGGGAAAAGTGACAGATGTGAACAGGGAAGCTGAAGAGAATCCAGAAATTTTAAATTCTAAGCCTGACTTATGGCTGATTAAGGTTGGGATAAAAAAATAAAAATTCCAACCATTCAAGGAGGGTATCCATACCAAATGAAAAAAATTGTCATTATTGGAGGGGGAAGTGCAGGAGTGACTGCTGCAACAACCATAAGAAAAAAAGATCATGCATCAATTATAACAATACTTGAAGCTTCTAGACATCACACATACTCATTATGCTCATTGCCTTATCTTGTCGGAAAGGAAATCAAGAATATCAATGATATTGAGATATTTGACAAGAAATTCTTTGAAGACATGAAAATCAATTATATGCTGAATGCAAATGCAATAAATATTGACAGAAAAAACAAGGTTGTTGACTATAATGCAAATGGAAAAGTCAGGAAAATCAAATATGACAAGCTTGTGCTGACAATTGGCGCTGAACCACTTGTTCCAAAGATAAACAACCTCAAGAATTATTATTGCCTAAAGAAGAAAGAAGATGCCATAGCCCTGAGAAAAAATGCAAGAAAGAACAAGACAGCTGTAATCATAGGGGGAGGAATAATTGGGATAGAGCTGGCTATGGTCTTAAGAAAAAGGGGGATGAAAGTGATCATAATAGAGATATGTGACACAATACTCCCATTCTTAGACAAGGACATTTCAGATATAATAGAGAAAAAATTAGAAAAAATGGGTGTGAAACTTTTCAAAAACTGCAAGTATAACATTATTAACAACAAAAGTGTTGAGATCAATGGCAATAAGTTCAGGTATTCAATGATCATAGTGACATGTGGAGTTGCATCAAACACAAGCCTGGCGCTTGGGACAAAATTAAAGGCAAAAAAAGGCATTTTAGTCAACAAGTCAATGCAGACTGAGGACAAGGACATATATGCTGCAGGAGACTGTGTTGAGGTCAAAGGTGTAAAGAACAGGTTTGAGAAACTTGCGACAAACGCCATTAAACAAGGGATTGTGGTTGGAGAGAACATATTGGGGAATAGGGCTACAATAGATGATCCGCTGAACACATGGGTGACTAAATTAGATGATCTTATTGTCGGATCAACTGGGTATTCGCAGGAAATGCTTAAGAATAAAAAAATTAAGTCTTTCTCAGGGATAGTAAACAGGGAGATAACTTCCAAAGGATTTCCAGACAATCGGATGATCACAGTAAAGGTAGTGTCAGACAGCAAAGGAAGAATCAAAGGCTGCCAGATAATTGGAGACGCTGAAGTTGTGGGCAGGCTCAATTGGGTTGCTCTTGCTATCAGGAAAAAGATCAAAGTTGATGATATGATAAGGTCAGAGATTGCATACAATCCAGCAGTCTCTGCAATCCATGATCCTGTAATTCTTGCATGCGAGATATTGAGCAGAAAAATTAAAAGGAAAAATGGCTGACACACTGAGTATTCCACCTATCAAAGGTGGGTGGAATACTGGTGTGATCAAGAACCACCTGATGAAGGATATGATTTTCATGCCATCCAGGTATTCACGGATGGTCCTTGACATTCCAGATTGGATAAAGACAAATTCTTATGATAGGGAAAAGTTTTTGAAAACCTATGAATTGGTTAAGAGGAATAGGATTAATACTGTATGCGTCCATGCCAATTGTCCGAACAGGTATGAGTGCTTCTCAAATCGGACTGCAACATTCATGATTTTAGGAGATAAATGTTCTAGAGACTGCAGGTATTGCAATGTTAAACATGGGATACCTGCATCAGTTGCAGATGAACCTGAGCAAATATCAAGATTTGTTGAAATTCTTGGACTGAAATATGTTGTCATCACATCTGTGACAAGAGATGATCTTGAAGACGGAGGTGCATCTGTCTTTGTTGAGTGTGTAAATCAAATAAAGGAGAAGAATAATGATATCAGGATTGAATTGCTTATACCAGACCTGAAAGGGAATTGGGATGCTTTAGCCAAGATTGTCGAGACAGATGTTGATGTGTTAAATCATAATATTGAAATCGTTGAAAGACTGTTTAGTGGTCTCAGGCCTGATGCTGATTATAAAAGGTCTCTGGAATTATTGAAGAAAGTCAAAGAGATAAACCCTCTGATGAAGACCAAATCTGGGCTTATGATCGGATTTGGCGAGACAAAAGATGATATTGTCAAGACTCTCAAAGATTTGAGAGGGAATGGGGTTGAGTTCTTGTCAATCGGCCAATATCTGAGTCCAAGTGCGAATCATGCTAAAGTTGAGAAATATTATTCAGAACAAGAGTTTGATGATTTGAAACAGATTGCATTGTATCTGGGATTTGTGCATGTTGAATCTGGTCCACTTGTAAGAAGCTCTTATCATGCACATTTGTATGAAGAGGTTAATACTAATCTTAATTTGAATATAATTGAAAATAAGAAATAAACATAAATATATATGTATTAGTCTTTTAGAATTCCATGTGAAAGTAAAATCAAATGGAATTCGGATTTGATGAAATTATTGAATTTAGATTGGATATACATGAAATGAGGAGAATTGTGAAATGAAAGTAAGGTTACTGCCAGTGATTGAAGACAGTGCAGCGAGATTGATGGCGATAGACGAAGCTATTTTGACTGCCAGATCTGAAGGAAAATCAGGAAATACACTCAGGTTTTACAAGTGGAAGCCTTCAGCTGTGACTATAGGATATTTTCAGAATGCTGAGAAAGAAGTTAATCTAGATTATTTAAAAAAAAATGGGATTGACATTGTGAGAAGATTGACAGGAGGGGGAGCAGTCTATCATAAAGATGAACTGACTTATTCAGTATTTCTTAATGACAATGATATTGAAGATGGAAAGGATACACTTGCTGTGTTTAAGAAAATATGTGGAGCAATCATATATGGATTAAAAGAGATTGGGATCAAAGCAGAGTTTGCTCCAATCAATGATATTGTTGCTGATGGGAAAAAAGTGTCTGGAAATGCGCAGACTCGGAAGGGAAATGCTATATTGCAACATGGCACAATACTTCTTTCTGTTGACAAGGAAATGATGTTCAAGATACTGACAGTTGACGAAGACAAGGTAAAGCTTAAGAATCTGATAAAGGCAGGTGAGAGGGTAACATCATTATCTGATGTTGCTGGGAAAAGGATTGAATTTGATGAAGTCAGGAAATCAATTGTCAAGGGATTTGAGGATCAGATGGACATTAAGTTTGTTGAGGGAGATCTCAGTGAATATGAAAAAGAGCTAATTGACAAATTTTATAAGGAAAAATACAATAATGATGAATGGAACATGAAGAGATGAATCAAATATGGAAAGTTTTTTAATGTCTGAGACCAAATATCTATAAAATCAGTATTTTTTGAAAATGCCAATTGAATACATCAAGAAAAAGAGAAATCCTTTGGTTGTTTCTGGATTAGTAGGAATATTGTTTGTAGCAATCCATTCTGTTATAACTTTGATAGCTGGTAAATTCAATATCATATACTCTTTGATTGGAGGAGCAGTCCTATTTGCCCTATACTTTATCTTTCAGGCTGCACAGAATATCCGTATACATAAAATGCAGAAAAAAATAATTGAGACCATTCAAATAAAATACTCAATAATACAATTCTGAATATGACTCTGATCAATTTTCTATAACAATCTGGTTTATAAAAAGAATTAGTAAAATTAAATTAATAAAAAGAATAAAAAAGAATCATCTCTTTTTCTTCTTTTTTGCAGGCTTTGCCTTAACTGCGATATTTGGAGCAGAATCTTTGCGGCATACCTGCGCATAGCAAGTGTAAGGGCAGAAGAAGTATCCAATGTACCCTAATATTAAAATTAGCAAGCTCATTGTCCAGACATTGATATCATTCCTTACTCCAAATAGAAATACTACAACTGTCAGATATACAGCTATTGTAGCAATAATTGTCTTAAACCATTTTTTGCACATATAATCACCTCTTTTATGAATGTTTTACATAAATTTGTGCTTATATATTGTTTAGTATATCTGGAGTTTAAATATTTTCTGATTTGGAATCTATTTATTCATATTTTTTTGTTTTTAATCTTTTAGGAATTCGAAATTGATGTGATCCAAATCGAATTCCGACCAGATCCTTAATTGAGTTATTTATAGACCTTATTGAGTTATTTGTACTTTATCTTTGTAGAACGGAGAGGTCCTCCTCTCTTATATCTTTTCTTGTACTTCTTCTTTTTCCTTTCTTCTGGAAATGTTTCCTGTGATTTTGGCATTCTATTCCTTATTATTAATTTCTGCCAACAGATCATTAACAAAAGTATCGACTTTTTGTGCGCCAAGCACTTTGTTGTCCCTTGACCTTAAATTGATTGTTTTGCTTTCTACTTCCCTCTCACCGATCACACAAATATAATTGATCTTTTGGACCTGTGCATCCCTTATTTTATAAGATAATGATTCAGATCTCTTGTCAAGCTCAATCCGGATTCCTTTGGATTCAAGCTCTTCTTTCACCTGCTCTGCAAATTCATTGAACCTGTCAGCGATTGTGACTATTCTGACCTGGATAGGGCTAAGCCATAATGGGAATTTTCCTGCATAATGCTCAATCATGATTCCAATGAATCTTTCAAGGCTCCCAAGAATAGCTCTATGTATCATAACTGCCTCATGTTTTTTCCCGTCTGAACCTTCATAAAGATTCTTGAATCTATTAGGAAGATTAAAATCGAGCTGGCAGGTTGGGCACTGCCACTTTCTTCCTAAAGCATCCTCAATGTCAATGTCAATCTTTGGGCCGTAGAATGCTCCTTCTCCCTCTTTTACTTCATACTCTATCTTTGCTTTTTTGAGCGCTTCTTTGAGAAGCTCTTCTGACTTGTCCCATATCTCTTTTGTGCCAAGAGCTTTTTCAGGACGTGTGGAAAGATAATACTTTAATTTGAAATTAAATACTTTTGTCCATACATATTCGATAAAATCCAGGACACCAAGAACTTCTTCTTCTATCTGGTCAAACCTGCAGAAAATGTGACCATCATCCTGTGCGAATTTTCTCACTCTGAACATACCTGCAAGTGTCCCTGATAATTCATTCCTGTGCAGGTTGCAGAAGTCTGCTATCCTAACTGGAAGCTGCCTATAACTTTTAATTTTTCTGTTGTATATAAGACAATGAGATGGGCAGTTCATTGGCTTCAATGAATGTTCCTGGCCTTCAATATTTATTATGAACATATCCTCTTTATAATGCTCCCAATGACCGGATATTTCCCAAAGTTTTTTGTTGTAGAGCTGAGGGGTTATAACTTCCTCATATCCCCTTTTCCTGTATTCTTCCCTAATAAAATCTATCAGAATATTATAGATTATTGCTCCTTTATTCAGGTAGAATGGAGCTCCTGGTGAAAACTCATGGAAATAAATCAGGTCTAGATCGCTTCCAAGCTTCCTATGATCACGTTTTTCAGCCTCTTCAAGCATGATAAGATAATTCTGCAGATCTTTTTTGTCAAAAAAACTGATGCCATATACTCTCTGAAGCTGCTTGCTATTGGCATCTCCTCTCCAATATGCACCTGCAACTTTAGTAAGCTTGAATGCAGATATCTTTTTTGTTGAAGCGATATGAGGCCCTCTGCAGAGGTCAACAAAATCACCTTCTTCATAGATTGAGACAGTCTCATCCTCTAATTCATCTATCAATTCCAATTTGTATGAATTATTCTTGAAGATCTCTTTTGCCTCATCTTTAGAAATGTCTTTTCTGACAAAAGGATTGTCTTGATCAACAATCTTTCTCATCTCAGCCTCAATATTAGCCAGATCATCTGGAGTGAAAGGATCCTCTTTGTCAAAATCATAATAAAATCCTTCTTCAACATTTGGTCCGATTGTCGGCTTGACTTTTGGAAACAATCTCTTTACAGCATGAGCCATCACGTGTGCAGTCGAATGCCTGAATACATCAACCCCTTCCTTGTCCTTAAAAGTGAGGATTTTGAGCTTTCCAGATTCATCAATAGGCTTGTTCAAGTCAATGACTTTGTTATTGATCTTTGCAACTAATGCAGGCTTAAGCAATCCTATGCCAATATCATTCTCAATAATCTCTGTAGCTGTAACTCCATGATCATAGTTTTTCTTTGAACCATCTATGAATTCAATAGATATTTTCCCACCTTTAGATTTGTTGTATTTCTTATCAATTTTTGATTTTTCATCTTGTTTATTTGGCATTAAAATCTCCTCCATGACATTATTTATCTTTCATTTTATAAGTTTTATGATTTATCTTGGTTTTACTCTTCAATCAAGAGATTCTTCCCTCAACAACAATGTTTTTTCCCTGATTATATCTAATCTATCAATCTCTGAGACAGCTTTTTTTATCATAGACTCTTTTGCCTTATGAGTCATGAGCACGACTGGAACATTCTCTTTTTTCCCTTCTTTCTGATGGATAGAGAAGATGCTGATCCCATAATCTGCAAGAATCTTTGTTATTGCAGCAAGGGCACCTGGCTTATCCTCTACCATAAACCTCATATAATATTTCAGCTCAAGGTCATCCATTTTCCTTATTTTGAAACTCTCATAATTGAATTCCATCTCCTCTCTCCTCAATATGTCAATGACATCACTAACGACAGCTGAAGCAGTAGGAAGCTGGCCAGCTCCTCTTCCATAATACATCTGCTCCTTTATATTGTCTCCATGGACCACTATAGCATTTATCTCATCATTCACTTTTGCCAAAAGATGGTCCTTTCTTATCAAGGCAGGATGGACTCTCATCTCAATCATGTCCTTTTCCCTTTTTGCAATCGCCAAGAGCTTTATAGCAAATCCCATGTCATCAGCAGCCTTAATGTCAACAAGCTTGATGCCTTCAATCCCCTCAACATAGATGTCATCAATGCTGACTTCTGTATTGAAAGCAAGCCTTGCAGCGACCACAAGCTTTTGTGCAGCATCTTTCCCGCTCAGATCAAAGCTTGGATCAGACTCTGCAAAACCAAGGTCTTGGGCCTTTTTCAGGGCCTTGTCAAAGTCCATCTTTTCATTTGCCATCTTTGAGAGGATATAGTTTGTTGTTCCGTTGAGTATGCCGAATATTGAATTGATCCTGTCAGATACAAGAGAGACATTTAATGCCTTGATAATTGGGATACATCCGCCAACACTTGCCTCATAATTGATCTTGACATTATTTTCTTTTGCCAGCCTGAAAATCTCATCCCCAAATTCAGCCATAAGAGCCTTGTTCGCTGTCACAACATGCTTCTTTTTCCTGATGGCATTGAATACCAAATCTTTGGCATCTTTGACACCTCCAACCAGCTCAATCACAATATCAATGTCATCATTATCAAGGATTTGTGATGGATCATTGCTAAAAAAATATCCAGATGTATTGATGTCTCTCTCTTTTTTAGGATCCCTTACAACTATATTCTTTAGGTTTATTTCAATATCTGTCTTTTTTGCAATTGAATCTGAATTCCTCTCCAGTATCTTGACCACTCCCTGGCCAATGTTTCCGCATCCGAACATCCCTATGTTTACTTTTTTCATTTTATCAAAACCTCCATATATTTTTTCAAGAATAATTGATTATCACAAATCAAAAAGCTGAATCAACATCAAGTTAAATCAAAATCAAATTGAAGTTAAGAAACAATGAGAGCCCTTAGGCTGTAGTTGTAGTTGTTGTGCATGCAAAATTAGAAAAATCTGATTTCCTACACAATCCTGAACTACAATATATTCTCATAAATGAATAAGAATCATAATTAGTATATAAATTTTGTTAAATTAAGCAATGTTTTTAAATTATAAACTATTCTCAACAATTATTATCAAGGTGGTTTAAACGGCAAGAACTAGAACAAGAGTTACAGCAAATATTGTTGATGTTGCAAGAAATAGTAGTGATGAATTATTTGCTTTAGGGCCTAGGAATGGGGAATTCTATTTTATTAGAGAATCACCTGAAACACGAGATTTTTTTAGAGATGTTTTTAATAGGGTCTCTCAGGATCATGAACAGGTACGGGCAGAGCTCAGTGCAGACGGAAGAAGAGCAGTGCTTGTACCGACTGAAATATCACCAGAAGTAAATCAAGATGACTTAGTCTATATTGTCCAGGCAAACTCAAATGGATATGACTGCTTGACAGGATGGAATAGGCATTTCAAAAGTGATAATAGATTTGTTGGTGATATCATGAGAATTACCCCAAATATCAGGTTTCCTTTTTTAATGTATCAAGGAGATTGCCCAGAATTTGAACTTGTCAGAAGGGATGGTGACAGATTTGACAGCAAAAATCTTGGTAGAATGGCATTTAATCGAGATGATCAATATTGTGCATTCGAATTAAGTGGACTCTTTAGGGGATATCATGTAGATCTCCGACAAGGTGAAAGAGTCAATGTTTTGATTGACATTTGTGATGTACAAGATTTTTCACTTGAGAAAATTTATGGTTTACTAGAAAGTCAAGGAGGACATATCCTTGAAAGGCATAAAATTGAGAGAAGAGTTTGGAGGAGTAGTAGAGGTAGAAGGATGGGTCGAGAAGATCCAAGGAGATATTAAGAGAATTTATTAAGAAATAATAAAATCAGAAATTTTTAAAATAAAAAATCATCAATATCTTCCATTGCCAATAAAATGATCATCCATAAAACCAATTCCTATTGTGGAATTAAAAGCTCCATGTACTGTGCCTGTGGACTTGTTAGCAAAAACAGCCACATAATCACCATTAGCTATTCTTAAGATCTGAGCAGCAACATCTGACAATTCTACACTTATCCTGTCTACATTCTCATCTTCTGCTGGATCGCTTCTATAGAGCGGATTTCCACGATTGTTGAACAAATCCAAGCATTGGCCTTGTCCATGAGGATTAGGGTTTGTCGCCAATACTTGACCTACTAATGAAAAGAATCCATTCCTGAATCTTCTATCTAGATCCATATGGCCTTCTACTCCAAGAGTGTATATAAATGGATCCTGAATTATAATATGATATCTCTCTTGTTTATTTTGTTTTCTTTGTTCTCTTGTCATTCTAATTTCTTGATATGTTATTAAAAGAAATAAAAAATCAGTTCTTGGAACCAGGTTCAGGTCCAGGAACATAACCTCTTCCGCTTGCAGGATGAAATACAGCTCTTGCCCTTAATATATTATCTTCATAAGCAGGCCTACCTCTTGAATCAAGAAAACCTTGTGACCTTGGTGAAGCATCTGGCAATACAACAAGTTCATCTTGGTATTTTAAATCGAGTTCTCCGACAGGAATCCCTCTAGTATGAGATAAATCAACTATAAGATAATTACTATGAGGTCCAGTGTGATCAGGATTTGCTCTTCTTAATTCCTCAGCATCAATTATTATACCACATATTGATCGACCAAAAACAATTGGTTGGACAAATCTGCCATAAATACCCTTATGGCCATCTGAAATTAGGTTTAGATATTCTGAATCAAATGCTCTTCCTGTTACTGGTTCTTGTTCTGTTTCATTCATTTTTTGTTAATCCTCCTTATTTTTCCTTAATCTAATAAGAATGTTTATAAAATAAGAAAATAGAATTAGTATTTAAACCTTTCTATTTTTACTACCTAATGATAGTTACATAATCTGAAAGATTAGGCTTTACTCCCTTCATTCTTTGTGCTCATTATTTTTGCCATAAATTCCTTGTTTTTAGAGGCATTCTCAAAGTCTTCCCTAAACAGCTTCTTGATTATCAATAATTGTGTCATCTTCAGCTTTTGGATGTCTTTTTTAAAACCATTAATGTCTGACTTCAGCTCATTTATGAGCTCATAATTATGCTCAATATTGTCAATATTATCCTGTAGGATCTGGGGATAATCAGTAATATCTGTTATCTTTGAATTAATATCTTTTATCCATAAATCAATATTGTATTTGAATACCTCAAGTTCTTTTTTATCCATCATATTCACCTCTTTTTTTGTATATTTTAAAATGAATATATTAAATAATACTTTTCCTACATTTAATATATTGGTATACAATATAGTATACTAGAACTATTTAAATATTTCTATACTCTGGTATATAGTTTTTAATTTCTGGCCAAGAATTCTGCGTGGTCTGAAAGACCCGCAGCTGAATTGGCCTAGAAAAATCGTAAGATTTTTCTCAGACAATAACAAATAGACTTCTAGGCTTGATGCTTTTAAGAAAAAGCAAGAAGCAGACCAAA
>JBDROB010000047.1:0-58848 GCA_043810355.1 Candidatus Woesearchaeota archaeon | reverse complement strand
TTCTTGTTTCAGAATCGAAACATTTTTGAAGATAAGATATTATATTAGCCATGGTTTTATTAGCAAAATTAAACCATAGCTTCTCCTATTTGCTTTTTTCTGAGCATTTAGGAGGAGTTAATTTCTAATCGGAGATACTGAATAACTCCTCGTATAACTTATTGAATTTCCTCAATTGCCCTCCAGGATATCTCTTGATTGTTGATCTTATCTCTCTCAAGGATTTCTCTTTTTTAAGTTTTGGAGGATATTTGGTGTAGAACTTGTCAGCAAGACAGATTATCTTTTCCTCAATTGAAATCGGAACCATATCCCTTTTAGGCAGGGGAAGATTTTGATTTATTATATCATCTTTTGTTAGGCCTACTCCAATATGCCGCTCGCACACTTTTGCATGCTTTGGAAAACCTTCTTTTACAAGTATCTTCCTTCCTTCAGTTATATGATGAATATAATCCTTTGTTCCAACAGTGCCCATGTGCAAAGTCCTGACATTAATGACGCCAATATCATGGAGCATTGCTGCTTCCTTAAGGAATTTCATGTCAATCTTTAGTTTAGGATTCTTTTTTTTAGCTGATTTAGCAATCTCAACTGCCTTTTTCTGGACCAATCTGCCATGTGTGACAATAAACCTGTAAGCAGTTGATCCTGGTTTATAGTATTTCCTGATTATTTTTAATGGGTCCATTTTTTCACAACTCAACAAACTCTGTCTTTACCTGTTTTAAGGAAGTTATTGAATAGGTCTTGACAAATCCATATTTTTTATCAAGAACTTGACAAATTGATAGTATTCATCAATGTCCTTTGTCCTTAATTTCATCAATATCTCATAATCTCCTGTTACAATGTCAATGCTCTCAACCTCATCATGTCTTGCAATATCTTTTGCAACTACTTCTGGCTCTGCATAATTATCAGATGAAAGGTTGCCAAGGACATAAGTGCAATGGCCTTTGTCAATCTTCTTGTAGTCAAATACTGCCTTATAGGCTTTTATTGCACCTTCTTTTCAAGCCTTTTGACATTATAATGGATAGTGGTGGATGGCTCTTTCAGCTTTTTTGCAACCCTGGCTATCTGAGGTGTGCAATATCCTGACTTGAACAGATCTATAATTTTCTTAGTAATATCCTTCATATCTTCGTATAATATCCCATTATTTATATATTTTTCGGTTAATTTTTGAATAATCTTCAATAATATATATAAAGGAGCCAGTATAATCTAATTGTATCAGTGATAACATCAACTGATGGAGGCAAAAATGACAGAAGAGATGACAAGAGAAGACCTAGAAGACATGATGACTAGAGAAATAGAAGTTTGCAGAGTTGTTGAAAACATGTGCCGAAGAAGGCAATTATACACTTCAGAGCATTCCAAAGACTGTGATCATATCAGAGACAGTGTCAGTGCAGCAAGATCTGCTATAGAAGAACATGGTTATGAATCTCAGTTAGCCAGAAGGGAATTAGATAGGGCTCTATTAGTTTCTGAAATAGTGGGTAAAAAATATTTGAATATGCTGCCAACAATTAGACCGGGCCAAAGGTCAAGCCAAAGGTGAAGAAAATGAAAACAATGAAGACAGGAAAGGGTGGTTGTCCCTATTGCGAGGATGGCAACCCAAAAAGACTTGGATAGAGGGATGAAGATTGACGACAAGGCACTGGTTGAGGTTGAATGGCTGGATGCTTGCGCTCATATGAATGTTGAAAAACTGAACATGAGCAAACTATTGGATTTTCTCTGTCCGACTAGGACTATGGGCAGGATTGTTGCACAAGACAAGAAAGTATTGTGTGTTGCAACAAACATAAGCAATGCAAATGGAATTGATCTGGTAGCCATACCCATAAGATGGATTGAGAAAGTGAAGATAATGGAATGCTGATTCCAGGAGAAAGAGAATGGTAAGGATAGGGCCAAAGAGACTGGAAAGAATATTGGATGACATGGAAGTTGAGAGGCAATATCAACAGCAATGCATAGATGCGAAACCAATGCCACCAATAGTTGGAGTTACAGATGATCATCCTCTATTGCTTCAGTTTGCCCAGGGAGTGATTGATGGCACTTTGACTTATATGCATACTAGATATCAAAAATAATTTATATATATTTTGTGAATTTTTTAATTTTTCTTCGCTTTCTTGAAAAATTTTTTTTGAATTCAAAAATCTTTCAGTTTCTGAGAATATCTTACGAAAAAGACTCAATTAAACTTATTAAGGACTTGTCCTAAATAAATTTATGAAAAAAAGAAAAAGACGCACAAAATGTGTGCATCAAACTGAATCTTTGTTAAGATATTCCTTATCAAAGATATGATGTGATAGCAAATATATAAAATTTGCTATTTGTGCAATGGCGTGGACGCACAACCTGGTTGTGCAACAAGCTGAAAACTTGTTGAGGTATTCCTTATCTCATGCGGGTTCAAAGATATAAACCCCCTAAGACTGGAAATCCCGCCCACGCCGCACAATAATTTTGCAGTAAGTTTTATATAATACTTTGTTTGAAATATTGATCATGGAATCAAAATTTAAAATTATCCAAGACAGAAACAGGAGAGTTGAGGCAGACAAGGCATGGGAGACTTCATTCACCAGAAGAGGTATCATTGCTATAATCACATATTTCATTGCTGTCTGGTTTCTTTGGACTATCGGAAACAACAAGCCTTGGTTAAATGCTTTAGTCCCGACCATTGGGTTCATCCTATCAACACTATCACTGCCATTTATCAAGAAATGGTGGGTAAAAAATATTTATAAGAGATGATATTTTTATTTATCATTGGCAAACTCATCTGCTAATTCAATAATCTGTTTTGTATTAAGAACAGGAATTAGTTTTTGGTTTTTTAGTTCCCTATCATTTGACCAAAGAGGCAATTTTAGCTTATAAGCCAATGCAATAAAATCAATGTCATCTGGATCTGTTGTAATTCTTTTCTTAATCAATTTCATTGAATCATTATATGATCCTCTTGGGATAAAAAAAGTTATTTCTTTCAAGAATTCAACTATAGTCCTAATTTCTTTTTCAGATAATTTGGCCTTAATCCTTAGTGTGGGCAAGTATTTTTCCAGCTCATATAAAGAATAATTTGGTATGAAAAATACAACTAATTTTTCTTTTAATATCTTCCTTAGATATGAATCTTTCCAGAAATAAGTGAATAATATGTTTGAATCTATGACAATCTTCATTATATCAATCCTTTTTTCTGTAATTCTTTAAATCTCCCTTTCCTAATCTTTTTAATATCTCGGACCAATTCTTCAGCAAGAGGCTTTTCTTTCTCCCATTGCTTGAGCATTTCCTCTTTCCATGACAATGCTTTTGCTTTTTCTTCAATAGTCTTCCTGACAAAACCTGACCAATTCATCTCTGGGAATCTTTTCATAAGTTTCCTTGTCTCTTCTGGGACTGATAGGGTTATTGATACCATGGTGTTTAACCTCCATTATGTTAAAAAACATAAATACGTTAGAATATTTAAAGGTTTCTAAATTTCTTTATCCTCATCCTTAGGATTCTTAAAACCATTAAGATAAGAGTCAATCTTTAATTCCATCTTTTCCTTCAACTGCCTATTTATCCTCAATTTATCAATCTCTTTATGCCAGTTGATTTTTGGGAGTTTTGTCAGGTTTGAGGTGAAATCCCTTTTCTCAGACTTAATCAATCTTTCAACAAGCATGGATTTTTTGGTGGCAAACTGCTTTGATGCTGGATACTTAGTGATTGCATTAACACCTGCCCTCATGTAATAGCCTACTTCTTCTGACCTTCTTAAGTTGGTACCAGCCATGATCTCCAATTTAGGGAAATTGATCCTTATCTTAGCAAGCCATTGAAGATATTCATCTGAAGAAGGGGGAGTTGTAAATACTGTCCCTGCCACTGGCTTTAAGGCATAGACAGTTATCCTGTCTAGATTGTGCTTTTCAATGAATTTGAACAGATGTTCTATGTCTTCAGGCTTTTCCCCTAAGCCTACTATAAATGCAGCACTTGTCTCAAATCCCAATCTTTTTGCTTGTCTAAGCATGTCTGAGAATGGTCTGATAGGCTTATCTGGGCAGACTTTTTTATGCAATATGGGATTAGCTGTCTCAATTGAAGCACAGACACCTTTGACATAAGGCTTTAATTGTTTCAATTGAGACTCATCAAATGTTCCAAGATTAATCCATATCTTTTCTCCATAGACAAGCTTAATGCTCTTGATTGTCTCAATCAGTTCTTTGAAATCATAGATATCATAACCGCCTGTAAGGAACTCAATGCGCCAATTGAAAATCCTGCAGAATAATGCTTCAAGCAAAAGACCCTCCATTGATCTCCTGTATTTCTTGGCAAACCTTTTCTGATGGTTCCTGGTTGCCCTGAAACAGAACTTGCATGTTGCCCTTGAGCAGTACCAGCTCAGGAATAGACATCTTCCAAACCAGGTTTTATTGTCAAAGTTTTTATTATAGACCTCTGTAGCCTCATCCAGAAGTTTCGCAGTAGCCCTACTGATCTTAATATCTTCAACATGGAGAAACTTTTTTGGATTATATTTTGACATCTTAACCCTGCAAACTCTTCCTATCAACTATCTTGTATAATTTATCATTTTTTCTTAATTTTTCCTTAATCAAGATAGTGATATTATCTCCTTTTTTGGCTGAATCAATCTTTTTATCATTTACAATCATTTCTTTTATTTTTGCATTTACAACACCTGTTGTCGGACCAATGATCATTATCTCGTCACCAACTGACAATTTATCAGATTCAATTATAAAGTGAGCTATATTTGGTTTTATAAAATAATTTAAAGCTTTGCCAATGTAAATCTTCTCTTTGGCAGCTTTTGAACCATATGCACCAGACCATTCTCCCAGTTTTTTCCCAAGATAATATCCTCCATGCCAAAATCCCCTGTTAAATACTTTTTCAAGCTCTTTGATCCAATTGTTTATCTTTTCTTTAGTATAAGTCTTGTCCTCGATTGATTCAACAGCTTCCTTATAGCATTTTGTTGCAGTAAAGACATAATCAGGAGACCTTCCCCTGCCTTCAATCTTTAATACAGAAATCCCTGCATCAATGATCTTGTCCAAAAATCCGATTGTGCACAGATCCTTAGGGGACATCACATACTTGTTGTCAATCTCCAGTTCATCTCCTGTCTCAAGATCTGTGACCCTATATCCTCTTCTGCATACCTGCAGGCAATCACCCCTGTTGGCAGAGTGGTTGTACTGAGCCAGGCTCATATAGCATTTGCCTGCAATCGAGACGCATAATGCTCCATGAACAAACAGTTCAAGCTTGACAAGCTTTTTGTTTGGACCCCTTATGTCCTGTTTTTTGATTAATTTGCTGATGTTTTTTATCTGATCTAGTGTCAACTCTCGTGCAAGGACAATGACATCAGCATATTTTGAGAAATATCTCAGGGATTCTATGTTTGAGATGTTCTGCTGGGTGGATATATGGACTTCCAATCCAATCCTTCTTGCATATTCAATAACAGAAATGTCTGAGGCTATCACAGCTGAGATGTTTTCTTTTTTAGCTGAATCGCATATCTTTTTTATCTCCTTGATTTCATCATCATAAACAATTGTGTTCAAGGCAAGATATGACTTAACTTTGTTCTTTTTACAGATCTGAGATATCTTCTTTAGGTCTGCTCGAGTGAAATTTACAGATGACCTTGAACGCATATTAAGTTTGCCAACACCAAAATAGACTGAGTCAGCTCCTGCCTTGATGGCTGCTGCTAATGATTCAAATGAGCCTACTGGAGACATTATTTCGATGTTTTTTGAATTCTTCTCATTTGTTTTCTTTATTATTATCTTATTTCTAACATTTTTCTGCATAGATATGTGTTTGTAGAAAAGAGTTTTTAAAGGTTATTATTATGATTCAACGAAAGATTTAAATAATATATGTACATACACATACACAGTATGTCAACCAAAACAATTTCAATAACAGTTGAAGCTTATGAAAGGCTGAAATCATGGAAAGAGAAGAATGAAAGCTTCTCTGATGTGATAAATAAGATAGGTGGCAGAAGAAGATTATCTGATTTTGCAGGTGTATTAAGTGATAAAACAGCCAATGAGATAAGAGAAGGTATAAAGAAAGACAGATCAAGATCAAGGAAAAGATACATAGGTGGATGAAATTGATACTAGATTCTTCATTTATTATTGATTTATTAAATAATAAGATTGATGCTTTTAAGAAATCTAAAGAAATTGAAGAAAAAGAGATAATTATGACAACTAGCATCAGTGTTTTTGAGACATTAAAAAGGATCAGATCAGAATCTGAGATAAAAAATACAAAAGATTTCTTTAAAGGTATTATTGTGCTAGAACTCAATAAAAACGCAGGGCTTATTGCAGGAGATATTTTTAGAGAATTACTTAAAAAAGGAAAAG
Source organism: Candidatus Woesearchaeota archaeon (assembly GCA_043810355.1). GTDB lineage: Archaea > Nanobdellota > Nanobdellia > Woesearchaeales > JAGVYU01 > JAZDHV01. Next base: position 52,381 of record JBDROB010000047.1, on the reverse strand, counting down.
AGATAGATTCAGAAGATTGCATGATTGCTGGAATAGCATTAATTAATAATGAGGCTGTCTTAACAAGAAATGTAAAACATTTTAAAAGGATTAATGGATTAAAAGTTGAGACTTATTAAATATCATTTAGCAGCTTCCCACAAAAGATAAAAATAGTTCTTATAAGAATCAGCAACAGTCTTGTTGTTTATCTGGATTGAGATGATTGGATCAGCCCAGATAGTAAAGACGACTTCATCTCCGGAGATGTTTGTGGAAACCTGTGAATCCAGCTCTTGAGGAAGAAATTTAGCTTCAGTAAATGATAGAGAATTGAGATACTTGATCCTGTCAGCAGCATTATGGTTATAGATATGAAGCATCTTGATCTTTTTAGGGATTCTCCTGTTATGGAAACCAGGTATGAAATGCTTCATATATTCAGGGGCTTTTTTAGGAATGCCATACACAAGAATAGGATCCTTATATTTCAGGAATCCTTCAAGAATCCTTGTAAAAGCAGTGATGCCTTCATAAACATGGGCCTGGCTCTTTTTTTCAGTCATCTCTTTCTGGATCTTGAGAGAAGGTAGTATTTTCTCCAATAATACCTTTTTTTCATTGATTATGCTCATCAGATTGTCAGGATTGGATGCTTCAAACACTTTTGAGTCATTTCCATCCATAAAATATGATACAAGGCCTTTTTTAGTAAGCCTGTCAAGAGCATCGTAGACATTTGTCCTGTGTATCTTTGACTCTTGGGAGATATTGCCTACAGAACTTGGGCCAATTTGAAGAAGAGCAACAAAGACTTTAGCCTCATTCCTGCTCAGACCAATGCTTTCAAGGACTTCTTCCTTCATAATAGAGGAGAATGAATATGTGCTTAAAAACTTTATTATCCCCTCTTCTATATCATTTATGTCCTTAATAATGTCTGTTGCCATAGTTTTTCTTGTTGGATCCATAATTATAAACATAAGTTGTCTAGGTGACTACAACAGATTGTTGTGATAAGATAGACAGTCAAGGTATAAATAGAAAATATACAATAATATCGAATAGGTTTCGGATTTGTAAAAAATCATAAGAAATCTGGAGGCAAAAAAGATGATAAATGAAAAAGATCTGGAAATAATAGCACACCTAAGGGAAGATGGAAGAAAAACATTGACTAATATGAGCAGGGAATTGAAGATGCCAATATCCACAATCTTTGACAGGATGAGAAAGTTTGATGGAAATATTATGAGAAGATATGTAGGATTGATAGATTTTCAGAGCCTAGGCTATAATGCAAGGGCTCAGGTGATGATAAAATCCATCAAAAGCAGGAAAAATGAATTGTTGGAATTCCTGATGAAACATGAAAATGTAAATTCAGTCTTTAAGATCAATAATGGATTTGATTTTATGATTGATATAATCTTCAGGAATGTCAGGGATCTGGAAGATTTCATAGAGAAATTGGATGAGAAATACAGGGTAAAGACAAAAATATCATATTACATCATTGATGAGCTGAAGAAAGAGGAGTTCTTAAGCAATAGGTGTGAAATAAAACCAGTATAACCAATGCCCTTGCACTAGTTGTGCAAGAACTCCTCTTACTTTTTTTCTAGCATAGAGAAAAACTTGTCCTTGTCCTCTTCTGAAACATAGGGAATCTGCCGGTTATAGCCTGACTGGCAATACCTGCACCTGATCTTGTTGTTGTATTTTTCCTCAATATAAAATCTTGGAGGGACATCTTCTGTGATAACCCTTGATATGCAGTTCTCATTCCCACATATCAATACCTGATATTTTCTCATGACAATCCCTTCCTTGATCTCATTGATTGTGACATCTGGAGAGATTATTGCCATCTGCTTGAGATCCCTTTCACTCAGTTTTCCTCCAATGATCTTTATCATATCTTTCCTTTTGCCTGTATCCCTGCTTATGATATTATTGCCAATAAAAACAGACCAGCCCCTTTCCAAAAGATTAAGCTGATTCAATACATCAAGTGAAGAGCCAGGCTCAAGATGGTCAATCACAATGCCATTCTTGATAAGATCAATGAAAGTGTCTTTTCTTGACAAAGTTGTCAATTCCCTAAAAACTTTGTTTTCTCCAATGGATGGCTTAACATCAGAAAGGTCCCCAGAAAAATGCACAGGATCTTTTTGATATAAGATTGAATGGATCAATGCTTTTCTCAGCAAAACACCATTATGAGCCTGCTCATAATAAAACTGCTGAGGAGAAAAAGCAACTGCAAAACTTATCTCCTCAAGATGGCTGTCAATAGGCAAAGGATGCATTATTTTGCCATCTGGAATATATTCCAACACTTCTGGAGTGATCTTCCACTTTTCCATCATCTGATATATCATAGAAGGCTCTTTTATGTTCATGCGCTCAATCTGAGGCCTTGTCTGGTAAAAGACATCAACACTCTTAAGGGCATCGATCAAGTTGTCATGATTGACTATTTTCATGCCTCTTTTCTCCAGGTTTGATACCAATTCCTGCGGCATCTGCAGCTCTTCAGGTGCTGCAAGGTGCAAAGTCACATTATCAAAATGGGACAAGCCTATTGGCAATGAATGTGCAGTCCTGCCATATTTCAAGTCACCACCAAAACCAATTGATATATTATCAAGCCTGCCTAATATCTGATGGATTGTCACCAAATCAAGCATTGTCTGTGTAGGGTGCTGGTTCTTTCCATCACCTCCATTGATCACTGGAATATTGGCTACATCTGCAGCCCATTGGACAGAGCCATCCTTGCTGTGCCGCATGACCAAGCAGTCATTATGATGGGTAAGAGCCATTAAAATAGTATCTCTCACAGATTCATGCTTTTTTATTGAAGAAGTCTGGATATTGAGATCATAGACAATGCCCCCCTGCTCTTCCATTGCAGTGTCAAAGCTCTTCTTTGTCCTTGTTGAGTCTTCGAAAAAGAGCAATCCTAATTTCTTATTTTTTAATCCTGAAGAATATCTCTCATTTGCAAGCTCTTTCTTGCGAAACTCCTCAGTCTTCCTTATAAGAAACTCAATATCTTCCTTTGTCAGATCATATATAGAAATAATGTCCTTGCCTGTAAAGTCAACACTCATTTTAAAAAAATAATATACTATGTTTTTGTATATAAATATTTAGGTTGTAGAGTTTATAGATTATATCTAATTACTTGATCTCAGATAAACAGGAGAGGTCCAAGTATATTTCTTTTCACTATCAAAAGAAACAGCTCTGGCATAGACAAAATGATTTCCTTGAGGTAGAGAAATATCCGCTCTTAGATGATTTCCGGCAAAAGTACCTGCCACTCCTCCATCCACCACCAACTCCAATTGAGTCACATCCCTATCAGCCACTACATTCAGCACAACATGACCATCATGGACTCCTTGATCTCCCATAATATGATCATTGATATGATCATTGCGTTTAGTCCTGACAGCCATCAGCATAGGAATTCTCTTATTAGAGGCAGATGTAGTTGTTACAATTGTATGGCCATCAAACATGCCATCAAAAACCTCTCCTCTTGTAAGGTGTTTTGCAACAACACCTGTAACAGATCCAGGGCAATACATCATGCAAGAAGGATAAACCGGAGAGGCAGGGTCACCAGTATGACCATCTGTTCCTCCAAAAAAACTAAGTGCAAAATTTAAATCACCATTAACACACCATCCCTGATGAAGGAATGACCTAATTGTTATTGGATCAGCTATACCTCTAGTGTAAAAGAATAATTCTTCTTGGCCTGCTCCAGGATAGCCACGAGGTGCAGGACCCATAAAATTCCCCCATTTGCTGAATATCTCAACACCTCTATCAAATCTTTTATTTAAATAATTAAGATCAAGCCTATGATCCTGAGGGCCTCCGCTTTGATTTAGTGTATCAGTATCTCCAATCTTTGCAACTGCATGAGGTATTGTAATTACCCTTCCTTCATAACTGCTCAACATATTATGAAGATCTCTTCCAGTGTGCGCATATTCTGCCTGAAATATCTGTGATGCAATCCATGAAGCTCCAATCGGATTCCATGGCACTCTATCTTGTTCAATATCTCTAAATAATGCTATTCTATGGCCAAATGCTTCTCTAGAACCTATTATTGGAAGATTAACAGTGTTTGTATATTCAAAAGCATTAAAAGCAATTATACCTCTTGAATTATGATAATTGTTCCATTCAATCTCATTTCTCCAAGTGGATAATCCTAAAACACTTCCAATACTCTTTTCTCTAAAATCACATTCCAACCTTTCAAGTATCTCAACTGGATTTAATTTTTCAGCATGGTACTCTCTAAGTTTAGCTATGACTCTTTGATCACTTAAATTTTTTGCAATATTTGTGATTGCAGCAATATTCTGCATCTCAGCATTTTCTGTCAATGCAATAAAATCAAGACCGCAATCCTTTGCATGCTGTAGAGCAAGGTCAGGACCATAAATAGGTGTTTGATCAGTTAAACCACATAATTCTGACAAGAAAGAATAATTTGTATGAGCATGGATGTCACCAAACCTCAAACTTTCTAATCCTATTTCAAAAACCTGCCTAAAATAATCCAGAACTTCAGCTTCAGATTGATTCAAGTCAATTATTTCAGGCAATGTGAATGAATCTGATCCATAACCGATAAATTGATTATTTACAGGACAATTCAGATTAGTCCCTGCAGCTAAAGCTACTGCTGCCTTTAGAAGTGTCCTCCTTGAAAAGATGTCACCCCTCTTCATTGTCCAACATTTATCCAAATCATTTATATAAATTTGTTTTTATAGAAAATACCAATTAAAACATTGGCATAAAATATAGATATGGTGTCATAATAGATGCAAAAAGGGAATCTTTAAATTACATGTGTTAAAGTTTCTATATATGGGTTTTGATGATATTGATTTAGAAAAGATTGTAGTTTCTGAAAGCAAAAAAAGAAGAGCATTAAAAAGAGCTGCCCATTACACTGGATTGATTTCAAATGCCATTTACAATTCTGCCACATTCCCTTTCATGATGCCTACCAGGATAAGAAAATGGGTTACTAGAGATATTTCTGATGTCACATTCATGGATGATGTGTACAGACAGACTGTCTACAGGTTAGCAATTCCTGTGACATTGGCTGCAATGACTATTGAACCAAAATATGGAATTGCTGCATCTGTGACAAATCTCATTTCATTAGGTTATGAAATCTTAAGATTGCCATGCAAAGCTTTTGTTCAACCCCATTGGGAAGCATTTAAGGCTTTCCTAAAGCCAGGCTCTTTAGACCAAAGACTGACTAATGCTGATAACTATTATCGTAATCTTGGAAAAAGTGTTGTTGATTGGGTCAAAGGTGCACCAAGAAAAAGCATAGACTCATTTGAAAGATTACAGAGAAGAGTTGAGATCTTCACAGTAAGCTTTATGCTTGCAAGCATTCTTTGCTACGGACATTATTCAGCCAGGCCTGAAGAAGACCAAACATTCTATCCTGACAAAGTCAATATTTCAGCCACACAATGCACTCTTGAACACGAGGGGCATAAGAGTGAGATGATCTTGGTTGGTGAATCTCACATATATAATAGAAGTTCGTCTATAGCAGCAGAAAGATTGCTTGACTCAATTGAAATTGATTGCATGCTTAGTGAAGGGTTAAATAAAAGGATGCCTAATCCATTATTAAAGCCTTTCATTTATTCAAGAAGGGTTCTTCAGGCTGGAATGAATTATAATAGTCCTCCAATGGAAGTTTTATGTGAAAACAGGGATATTCCTGTTTACTGGCTGGAAAGTTTTAGTGCAGTCGGCACTTATGAAGGAATCTCTTGGGAAACAATAAACCTCATGGCAAAAATGGGAGTTTTTCAAATTACTAATGCACCTTCTCTCTATTCTATGGGATTATTTACAAGCAATTCTTTTAGTTCAGGCAATGCAGAAGATGAGATTGCAAGAATTAAGAAAGTTTTTGAAAGACCTGGTTTTGAAAGTTTTTCTCGTATGTTTGACGAGATCCTTGATGATCGTAATGTGATATTGGTTGATGAAATCATGCATCATATAAGCGGTGATAAGCCTTGTCCTTATCCTGTCCATCTTATAAGAGTTGGAGGATGGCATAAGCCTGGCATGTATAAGCTATTCCCAGAATATGGGATATTCACTCACAAAGAATTGGAAATACCATTGCCTACTCATTCAGGCGCTGATATGTTTTACTTTGTTGATAATAGCAAGTGAACAACCTTATTATAGCAAAATTTATATTATTTTCCTGCTTTTCAGTATGTTATGGACATATCAAGAAGACAATTCCTGAAAAGAGCAGCTGGATTTACAGCAACAGGTGGATCAGCTATAGGCGGGCTAGCTGCTTGTGTAAGCAATGCAAGGACTGAAGACCAATATTGGAGAAATCATACCATAAAGTTAAGTGCTGGAAATTATATTGAGCTATTTGATTTTGAATTAAGGTATAATGGAATAGAGAATGATGATTTTTCCTTGACAACCTCTTTTTGGGTGCCTTGGAGTAAAGGTGCATCAGCAGGCTCAGACAGGACTATGAGAAGGCGTGATTATCCTGTCTCATCTGAAGATATCTGTGTAATGACTGAGGATACAGCATACATGTTCAGGGTCAAGAAAGTGACTCCTGAGAAGTTTGTCTTTAAATACATAGGAAAAGCAAGTATTGATGATCTTGTTCTTAATGAATAATTGTCCTGCGATATGAATTTCATATTAACTAAACTTCTAAAACATAAATGTTTTTAAATAGAATTTTTATTCCTAATGAGAATGAACAGGAGAGAGTTTTTTCAAAGATCATCACTAGCATTAGGCATTGGACTCACAACATCTGGTGCAAACTGCAGAAAGCCATTTGGAGATGTGTTTAGGGAGAAATTTACAGTTCAATATCCTGGTGGAGATAACATTTTTGGACTTCCAATAAGCGTATATTATCACAAGGATTGCGTTAATTCTCCTACTGTCCTGTTTTCTCATGGATTCTCAGGAGGTGTAAGAATATATGAATCTCATTTACTTGATATAGCAAGAAAAGGTTATTTTGTTGTTGCCCCTGAACATTATGATTATATCAATATGGGAACATCATTCCTGCCATTTTCTTTGGATTTGTTTGGAGCAATCAATAAACTGACTAATTTGGCTGATCAACTTTCACAGGCTGGATTAGACATCAATGATCCTGTTCAATGCGCTATGTGGATATTTGACACAGGATTAGATGGAAGAAGATTTCATGAAGATGATGCAGTCAATAATCAGATCATGGAGATAATTGGCAATGGTTTTGATTACAGGGTCAGAGATATTGCATTGGCTTTGGAAAAAGTTGCAGGTGAATATGGAAACAAAGCTGATATGAACAATATCGGGATGATCGGACATTCATTAGGAGGATATGGTGTAGGTGTCTGTAACAAAGGAGGAAGCCCATTGAGTTACCAAAGGCATATTGAAGGAAAATGGGATGATTCAATCAAATTCGCCATCTGCCAGGCTCCAGCAAGCGGATGGTTATCTCAGATTGGACAGATGAAGCCAACAATGTGGATAGTGGGTGATGCTGATGACAGAAAATTCTCAATTCTGCCTTATGAACAGGTATTAGGGGTTGAAAATGTTGCTAATACCCATTATTTTTTGACTGTTGCAAATGCAGGACATTATTCATTCTGCTCATCTATCATGGATATCTTAGAGCAATTGCAGCATGAAAAAGCAGATGCACAAAAAGGGCCTTTACTAGCCCTATTTGACGGAACAATGCCTGCACAGGCAGAGGCTCACAGCTATACAGGGCCAATAATCCAAAAATACGTGCATGATATGTTGGATGGAATGTTGAAAAACAATCTTGAAGCACTGATCAATTTGCAGGATATCTGGACAGACCAATTTTTGGTAAGGCAAAATAGTTTTATTAAGTACCATGAGGATTAAATGAAAAGAAGAAGTTTATTTGAGATGATTGGATTCTTAGGAGGATCTGCGATAGCAGCTAGTGCAGATAATCCTGGGATTACCTTAGAGCAAGCAATTGAGATGTTTGAAGCAAAAGACAGGGTGTTTGCTGGAAAAACCTACGATGATGTCTATAAGGTTGGTGTGAAGAAAGGCAAATTTTGTGTAAGCACACTTGAAGAAGAACTTGAAACCAGGATATATTATCCTCTTGACAAAGAAGAACCATCTAAAGTCATCCTTTATTCACCAGGATTTTTCTTGAGAGCAGACAGTCAAGAGCATATGGCATCTGCCTGGGCTAAGAGAGGATATATTGTGGTTGTTGCAAACCACAATGATATCCTGATTCTTGACAGCATGGACTCTGGAATATTCAGAGGAGGTATCCATCCAGACTGGTCAGAATTTTCAAAAAGATTATGGAATGTGCTGAAAAAGAGAGTTATAAAAGGGCCAATAAGTGAAGAGGAGTTTTATGACCATCTGTTAATCAATCACAGATTGAGAGAACATAGGGCTTTGAAAAATATTGCTTCATATGTCAATAATCATGTAAAAGGATTAAAAGGCAGATTAGATATGGATAATCTGATTATTGCTGGGCAGTCATTAGGTGGTCTGACATCATTGCATCTCATCCAACAAGATTATGATGATTATGTCGCTGCAATCTGTATAACACCATCAATGCAATGGTATTCAGATAGAGAGATGAGAAGGATCAGAAAGCCAATCTTTGTTTCTACTGGTGGAGATGACATACTTGAAGAACATGTTGAATCCAGGTTTCGTCATGCTAGAGGGGAGAGAGTATTTCTAAATATTGACGATTATGGGCATTTTGGGCCTGCATTCAAAGCGTTTTATGATTCTGGAATAGGGAAAAAATATCTGCGAAAAGGAGAAGATGGTTTTGACAGCAGCAGGTTTTTTGAAGATTATCCTGATGTAGGAACGAGAGAAAAGCCAATGGAAGCAGTTGATTTAAGCAATTGTGGAGAAGATATTGAATTGCCAAGCATGAATCCAATGGATGGAATCAGACTGCTCAGACATTATAAAAGAGACTTAGACCATAGTTCTGAAAAAGCACAGATAATGATTGAAGCAACTTCTGCATTTATAACCGCTTGTATTGAAAGAGACAGAAGTGGCTATGACAGGCTAGATCTGTTAAAACAAAATGATTTTGTGAAAAATTTGGTGAGGTATTGATTAAGATGAAACAATCTAGAAGACAATTTATGCAGCTTCCAGCCATTGCTGCAGGTTTAGTTGGATTAGAATATTTGGCAATGCAAAATTCAGCATCTGCTGCTGCACAGGAAACTAAATCAGAATTTGAAAAAATTACTCAGGAAGATTTTGACAAAAGGAATATAGAATACAAAATATTAACTGAGATTGATGTTTATGCATGCTGGGGTGCAATCCCTGTTGTTACAGGAAGATTAAGAGTTGAAAAAGAATGGTGGGAAAGCCTTCCTGAGGGACTCAGTAAACAAGAGTTATTTGATAAATTAAAAAAACAAAAGATTCAATACGAAATTCAAACTGTTTTAACAGGTAAGGATTTGACAAATGAATTAATAACCAGTGATAGTCGAGGATTTTTAAGCGATGCAAAAAGATTTCAAAAAGAAAAAAAACCAAAATTAGGGCCTGAATTAGACTCAAATGTTGAGTTTAATCAGGAAAGTTATGATAATTTAGAGCATGTATTATCTTGGGAAAACTTCAGAGGATCTGTCAGCAAAGAGAAACGAAAGTACATTTGGTGGGGTCCAAGTAGAACTGTTTATTATTTTGCAGCAGGCAGCAGAGTTAGATTTGAGACAACTCCAGATGAAGCTGCAATCCAAACATACACAATCTGTGAATGTGGTTATCAAGTAGGTGAAAGAGTTGTGATTACTGATCCAGCTCAAGTTAAAGCAATGCGTGATATGACATTTTTCAGCATTTTGCACCCAGATCCAAAAGGTGGCAACTCAATCCCAATGAATTGGATATTTCAAGCATACCAGGATAAAACAGTTGTATCTGCCTTGTATTCAACTGGAACAAAAGGAGATACAGTAGAAAAAGCAGCTGCTGAATTAACAGCAGGTGGATTATTGGATTAATATCACATGAGGTAATGAAAAATGAACAATGAACAAACCAGAAGAGGCTTTCTCAGAAGTTGTGCTGCATTAGCTTTAACAGGGTGTGCTTCAAAAAGAGAGAGATATGTAGCAGAAGGAAACAGGATGGAATCTAATGATATTCAACTAGCAGAACAAAATCAGACACCACTGTATGAAGTAGGATTTGAGAAAGTAAATTTTGAAATGCCTGATGGCAGGGAGATGAGAACAGATTTTTGGTTTCCTATAGGATATGAAGGTAAATCACAAGGAGTGATATTTCTGCATGGATTATCAAAATCTCCGATAAGCTCATTTGTAACATTAAAAGGACTTGCGAGAAGAGGATATTTTGTAGCTGCACCTCATTTTTTTGATTTTGCAAATGCAGGGAGGATAAGGGGTGATGACTATAAATTTTCAATTGATCTAGACAGAAGAGCTCTTATGGATTTTTTTGGGGAAGTCAGTATTCAAAATCTGTTTGGAAATGGATTGGATGGAGAAGAAGCTGGAAGAGCTTTTAATGAAAGACTTGAGCAGAGCAGATTTGCAATAAAAGCAATTAAAGGATATGCAGCAAATAATCTTGTAAATGCTGATTTTGAAAAAGCTGTTTTAGGAGGATATTCATTAGGTGGCTGGGCAACTCCATATATTCTCAATGAGTTTTCAGACGGATTTATAACAGGATTTGTCTCATCACCTGCAACCTTATGGTGCTCAAAAGAGATTATTGAAGGGATTAATGTCCCTATGATTTATATAACAGGAACAATAGATGCACTTTACCCTGGCTCTGCATATCATTATACTCAATCTGAGAAAGTCATTGGAATCATTAAAGGGTTTGGGCATATCAGTTCTAATGACATTGAGATGAAATTTGGCATGACTGGCAAAGGTACAGGAGATCCTAAGGAAGAAGCACAGCTAATAATGCATCTAGACCATGGCAGAACAGAAAATGTACCTGTGAGTGTACCTTACCTTGTCGAAAGAATGAATCTACACGGATTAGAAGCTATAGAAGCTTATTTTGATGAACAAGCAAGTAATCATCAAGACAAAGCACTAGCAAGAGATGAATTGCTTTATAGAGGTCTTGACCATTGTGCAAAAAGAAAACAAGGAGCATTAGAGACACTGCTTGAACTGAATGATAATCCATGGTATGAGAGGGTAGACCATAGGCCTGCAAAGAAAAATTAGGTTTTTTTAGGTGACTAAAGATGGTATTAAGAAATGTTGTTGGAATATACTCTGTGACACCAGATACAATCAGATCTAAGATTCATCAACCTTTTGAAGATCTAGAGATTGGTTCCTTGTCTGGAAAAAGAGTAGTCATAAAACCAAATATTGTAGGTCCATTTCCTGACGGATATATTACTCCTAAGGCAGCTATACGAGCAACTATTGATTATCTGAGAGAAAGGAATGAAAGTCTTCAGATAATTATTGCAGAGGCACCTCCAATGGATATTAATTTTGGTGAAGTAGTCAAAGCCACAGGAATCGACAAATTAGTAGAAGAATATGGCGGAGATGTAGAACTTATAGATGTAAAAAACCCCCGTTTAGAACGAGAAGAATTTGAGTTTAAATATCATGATTCAGGATATATTGAAATCTGGGAGGGTTTTATTGATCCAGACACTTTTTTTATTTCAATGCCTACAATAAAAACACATATACAGACATTGCTTACAATGGCTTCTAAGAACCTAAAGGGGTGTATAGAATCAACTTACCAAAAAGGATTTCATATGAGTGGTTTGCATGATGCAATAAAAGCTCTAAATAAAAATTGTAAAGCCTGATCTAGTCTTATTAAGTGCAATGCCTGCAATTGAAGGATTTGGAACAGGAACAAAAGGCACACCTATTTATGCAAATTTTATGGTAGTTGGAACAGATAATTCTCAAGTAGATACTTTTGCAGCAAAACAAGTAGGTATTGATCCATATAGAATCAAACATATTGATGTGGATGAAGATGTAAGGATTGTTGGTGATTATGTTGATTACATCAATATACAAGAACCTCCTTCTGATGGCAGAGTCATAAATCGCAAAACAACTTTTTTATTTGGAGATACAACTTGCACAGCATGTGCATCAACTATGAAAAATGCTTTAGGCAGAGAAAGGAGCAATTGGCGTATGTATCTTCCAATGCTTATCAATAATTTATTATCTAAAGGAGGTATTACAATTTTTTCTGGAAAAGAATCTTTGGCTACTGAAGATACAAGACATGCAATATTTTTGGGGCAATGTACAGAGGACAGATATCAATGTTGCCATTTAAATGGAAGATCAGAATATATTGCAGGCTGCCCTCCAGCTCCAGATGAGGTAAGAGTTGCTTATAGGAATATTGCAAAACGAGTATTAAAGGATATCATAGGGTTAAGATAATGAATTATCTTTTTATATACATAATTTAGAAAAATATGGTAATATGAGGTATATGGGATTTACTTCCAAATAGTTTGAATGAATTTATAAGTTTGTAACATACAATCAATTCCTCCTGGCATCCCTAAAAGATAGCTTTCTCTCAGAGTTTGCCAGAGGGACAAACATCCTATAACCTATAACCAATTTGTGGCAGTCCATGTCTTCTGGATTATGGGAATGCCACTGATAGGAATAACCAATGTATCCTTCATCTCCATTCTTGTTTATGTGCAAATTAAGTCTTGCAAAGACTTCAGCATAGAAATTAAAATAAGCAAACTCTTGAGCAAGTACTCCCTGAGATAAAGCAGGAAATTCCAGTGAAGTACTCACAGTTCCTCCTGTGTATTCAGCACCAGCTCCAATACCAAGAGAAGGTAATACTTTTCTTTTCTCATCTACATATCCAAAAGGATGCCATTCAAAAAATCCTCCTGCACCAGCTCCTTCTGAATGGAAATCTGCTTTAAAAATCAATAAATCAGAGAGATAACCATCCAGTACAGGTTTTTCATTGTAAAAATTCATTGCAAAGAATATAATCTTGTAACCAACTGCAAATCTATCTTTAAACCTCTTTTCCTGGCCATAAACAGGTGTCTGTGCTATAAAATTATCATTCATGTAACAGAGGTTCTTAAATGTTGATCCAGTCAAATCCAATATAGCAACTTGCTGGTTGATATTCTCAAACCTGAATCGTCTTGTCTCAATCTCTCCAAAAGTATAATAACCTTGATTCTTGTCAACAGGTTCAGGAACTCTTCTGACACTGAAGTTTATTGAATCCAGATTCCTTTCCCTGTACAAGTCCCTCATCTGGTGAGCAACTCCAGGATTTGAGTTGTCAAGTGCAATGCTCAGGACAGCATCATCAATTGTCACTCTTTTGGAAGGCTCTCTGATGGAATATACATCATAAACCTCTGCATGTTGAGTCAGAACATGCCTTTGGGCTGATAGAGCCTGATGATGTGCTTCTTGGCTCTTATTTGCTGTGGCACAATTGGCTCCTAACAAAAGCAAACCTGCAGCAGCAGCAAACCTTGTCCTCTTGCTTCTTAGGATTGCTCTAGAACTATCATAAGCCTTGCCAATGATATCACCTGCTCTTTTACATATCGTTGTCAATACTGTCATTTTTACCTTTTCAGTTCAATTGCCATCTGCAGCCAAATCTAGCTGTAGCATGATCCAGTTCATCTCCTTCCTTAAACAGATACTTGCCTCCTCCTCCTGAAATATATAAGTCAATCCTTTGTGTCAAAGGAACATCAACCCCTATTCTTCCAACAGCATAAGACCCTAGATGATGGTTTATCATCTCAAATCCCATTATCTCGATGACAGGGCCATGAAGGCTCATAAGCCCTCCACCCTCTGTATAGGCAACACCTAATGAAGCTGTGACAAACGGCTTTGCCTGCTTTAATGACTCTAATATCCTTGCAAACCCTTTTTCTTGAAAAACAGGATCTGTCTTTCCAAAAGGGTAAAAGGTAAAGCCTGCTTCAGCACACATGCCCCACATGTAGAAATCTGCATCCATCAATGGCTTGTCATTTGAGATATCACCATAGACTCCTGCAACAATGCCCCAAACTGACCATCTGTCATTAAGGTTTTTTCCCAAGCCAATATAAGGGGTGCCTAACATTGCATTGTCTCTCCAGTCTTCAAATGTCGTAAAATCAATGCCCAGATAACGCAGCATCATCATCTGGTTATGTGACCTGCCAAGACTGAACCAGTCTATGGAATGGCCGACTTCAAAAGTATAGCCTTTGCTCTTGTCAACACTTATGTTGATTGAATCCAGCTTTCCCAATCTCCTGTCTCTCAGCTGGTGCTGTATTGCCTTATGGCTTTTTCCAATCGGAATCCTCATCAACTCCCAATCAGTATCACCTGCCAAAACCCTATCTGATGCGTGATAGTTTGCAATTGCTATGTCATCCAGTCTTACTCCTGCTTTTCTAGGAAGTTGAGGAGACACGACAGATTGTGCTTGAGCAGGGCTCATTGAAACCAGTGCATTCTGAAGAATATCCTGGCTTTGGTTCTGCTGGACACAGCCTGCTATAAGTGGCAAAGAAAGAGCAGCTCCTCCAAGGACTATCCTTTTTCTGTTCCTTCTTGCAAATTCTGCTGTATGCCTGCAGGCATAACCTAAAGAACTTCCTGCTGTTTTACATATAGATGCCAATGAATACATATAGATATCCCCAACTTTTTAAAGGTTTAATCCTATAAATACATCTCTTTAGGGAGGAAAATTTTATTTAAATAGATATGTGTAATTCGATAATTATGATTACAGGAATATGTTCAATATTATCTATTCAACAATATTAACCATTCAACAATATTAACTATCCATCTATTCAACAAAAAATATATATTTTTCAGTATTATATTAGATATCCTTTGATATGAAGAAATTATCTGATACAAAGATATTCTTTGATATGAATCCTGCATTCCAACAATTTATATAAAAGGATTCTTTTTCCCACTAACAATGGTAACAAGCATTGACAGGGTTGAAGCAGCTATAGCCCTAGAAGTTATTGACAGGCCGCCAGTTGACCCACGTATAGTCAATTTAGGACAGTCTATAACAGGAAATCCACTGTCAAAACATTTATTCAGCTTCAATGACATCTACAGGGCAACAAAGATTGCTATGAGAAATTTGGGAGATTTTGATATTGTCCCAAATGTCATGAACATGTGGACAGAGTATATGGCTTATTTCACACCTTTTAAATCCAGAATACCTGGGTATGATGGCTGGCCTGACCATCAGGGACCTCAAGTGCTTGATTCAGAAGTCCTTTCTCATGCTGATTGCTTAAAAATCCATGATAAAGGTTTTCTTCAACATTTTTTTTCAGTTCTAGCCAAAAGCGAAGATCTGAGAAGCAGGTTTCCTGACAAATGGCTTGAGCAAATGTCTAATCTTGATCCTAAATCTTTTGATTATCTGGTAAAGTTCTCGTCCAGATTGCCATATTTTTTGATGCGCCCTTATCACAAGATGTGGGCAAGACAAGGAAAATTCATCTATGCTGGAGCACATCCATATCCTCCTTTTGAAGCTTATATTCAATTAAGGTCATACCAACAGGGAATGAGAGACTTATGTGAACAGCCTGATTTGGTTGAGAAGACAATAAAAAGGATTTTTGAAGAGTCTATTGGCTTGTATATAAGAAACGTAAAAGCTTCAGGAGCTAAGACTGCTATGATAGGAGGTGCATTTGGCTCTCAAATTTCATTAGAGATGTATGAAATATTTGATTTTCCATACACAAAAGCAATGATTGAAGAGTTAGTCAATGCTGGGATTACACCAGTCCTTCATTATGACAATGATTGGACAGACAGGCTTCATTATTTCAGGGATTTTCCAGCCAAGAAGTGTATTTTACACCTGGATGGATCCACTGACATGAGGTATGCAAAAGAAGTTCTTGGTGACATGATGTGCCTTATGGGCAATGTGCCAGCTTCTCTCCTTGCTTTCCACACTCCATATGAGGTAGCAAAATATTGCTGCCAATTGATAGCAGATGTAGGTCCTGCTGGTTTTATCCTGGCACCTGGATGTGAAGCTCCTGTAAATAGTCGACTGATAAACTTGGAAACAATGATACGGGCTGCTCATTATGATTCAAGAGTTTGGTCTACATTTGCAAGAAAAAGTGAAGGATATCTATCTGACTTCCTATTGTCAGAAAGAGATAATAGGGCTTTGGTCAGGACTGGAGATGGCTATGATCCTGAGAGCTTTGTCTATGATACTGAAACCTTAGACTTAGTGCATCGTGAAAAATGCGGTGTAAGAAGCATGAACAGCACTGGTAATGTTTTAGTATCAACAGACCCGAATAGTTATTGGTGGCATAATTTAGATACTGATGAAAGAGTTAAATTAGCTGATGATGTAAATGAAGGAGATTGCTTTATGTTAAGCCCAGATGGAAACCATGTATTATTTGAGAGAAGGGATGCCAATTCTCACAGAATATATGATCATCTCAATAAAAAATGGCATGTTATCAGGCTTGATTTTGGTGACAGGCCTTTAAGCATAAGTGATGATGGAACAATAGATACTTGTCTTGGAGGATATTCTATAAGAGGGAATTGAATTTAAGTTAATTATAAAAAAGATTCAATCTATTTTGAATAGCCTGTCTGTGCAGATGCTTGGGCCCAAAGCTGTTTGATTACTCCTAGGACCACTTTTTCAAGAGGCATTCTTTCTTGTGTACCTTTTCCTTTGCCTCCCATTGCTTTGCCCTCAAGCCCTCCCATGCCTCCAAAATCCATGGCTGCACGAAGTGGAACATATGTTGTAGGTGGTCTGTACTTAACAAGAGGTGTAGCTGAACTATAGCTTAGATGTTTCATAAATATATTATAAAATTAATCTTTTAAATATTTTATGGTTGTTTGAAAGTTTGATTGATGTAATTCATAGTCTTAATCATAACCAATGTATAATAACAAGATTTATTAACATTAAATTTTATAATCAAAGAATGCAGAAGTGGCAAAGTGCTATAAGGATTATTGGAATTGCAGCAATTTGTGCTTCTCAACTATTTTCTTGCAGACAGATAGAAAAAACATATATTCTTCCACCAGAAAATATTGACACAATTATTGAAGAAGAATCTGGGATGACCTCAGGAGTTATTGTCCATGCTGACAGGAATGAGTATGACAGGAATATAATTGAATTATGGGTACAAGCTGATGATGCAACATACCATCTGGCAATTACAAAGGGACAATATTTTAATTTTAATCTGCTGAATCCAGAAGGAGCTGAAGGAAGAACAGCTATGTTTCCAAAAAATCAGGTCAGATGGGACACTAGGAAAGGAGAAGTTGTAACTACACCTTATTTTGTCAATGAAGGACATTATGGCACAATATGCTCAGACCTTTTGAGAATAGTCGATCCTCTTGGTGATGATATAACTGACCAGTTGGCAAAAAAGCAATAACATATTCTAAAGAATAGAAAATTTTTAATAAAAGGATTTTAAATCATGATTTATGAGATATTTATCACCAGAAGAATCATTGGATGTCCTATGCATGAAATATCCTCCTCAGGATGAGAGACAGGGAAAAATAAAGCTTCTCAAATCATTGCCATTTTTTGGAATATCTGCAGCAACTGCAGTTCTAGCAGCACCCTATGCTCCTATAGAATCCCATGATCTCATAAGTGCTTTTTTTGAATACAGCCCTATGGTTGCTGGCCATCAAGATTGGTATCCTTGGGCTGAATGGACCTATAATTTAATTGTTGAGATCGGAATTCCAGCTATACCAATCTTGGCTAGTGGACTTGTTGGAGGGAAAAACTTATTAGATGGGATATTATCTATTCAAGATTCTCAAAAAGAGCAAGATTCACCAATATGCTATTACCATAATGGAGGTTTTACAAGATTCCCAAATCTAGCAGCCAGGATGTTTGGCTACAGGATTCATCCAAGGGACAAGCTTGGCGACAATGCAGATGATGCTGCACAATTTGGATATAGGGATTATTTCAACCATGAAATGCTAAATGGTGTAGACATCATTGATACAGGTACAATGATAAACCCTCATGAAGATGAGAAAAGACCAGGAGACCATGTAAGATGCATGACAATGAAA
Organism: Candidatus Woesearchaeota archaeon; assembly: GCA_043810355.1. Classification (GTDB taxonomy): domain Archaea; phylum Nanobdellota; class Nanobdellia; order Woesearchaeales; family JAGVYU01; genus JAZDHV01. The sequence continues at coordinate 34,100 of JBDROB010000047.1, read as the reverse complement.
GGGAAGCATAATGGCAAAGACATGGATTTCTATGTGAGCAGGCCTTTTCCATGGTCTCAGCCATTTGAGATTGTCAGGGCAGAAGACAAGCTTTGCGTGATCGGAAAGTATGAAGGAAAAGGATTTTTTGAAGCAAGAGCTGTGTTTGATGCAATATGCTGGTGAACAGGGATTAATAGATAAACAAAAGATTTTTAAAGTGGTTTAAACTCTCTTTTTCTATCAAGAGATGTGGGCGTAGCTTGCCTGAATCTTGTGTTGATTAATATAATGGAGGCTATAAAATGGGAATTTACAAATATGTAAGAGAGATTTGGAAAAAGCCAGATCAGAATATGAAGGAAATATTGCAGCAGAGGCTCATAAAATGGAGAAAAGAGCCTGTTACAATAAGGCTGGAGAGGCCAACAAGGATTGATCGAGCTCGTTCTTTAGGATATAAGGCAAAGCAGGGATATCTTATAATCAGGCAAAGAGTGAATAGAAGCAAAAGGATGAAGCCTGGAAATATCAAAGGAAGAAAATCAAAAAGGATGAGCAGAAGAAAGGACCTTAATCTGAGCTATCAGACTGTGGCTGAGATCAGGGCAAATAAAAAATATCCAAACTGCGAAGTCCTAAACAGCTATTATCTAAATGAAGATGGAAGATATTATTGGTATGAGGTCATATTGGTTGACAGGGCTCATCCAGCAATTCTGTCTGATGACAGGATCAACTGGATCGGATGCTCTCAGCACAGAGGAAGGGTAAATAGAGGCTTGACAAGCTCTGGAAAGAAAAGCAGAGGATTGTTACATAAAGGAAAAGGAGCTGAAAAGTTAAGGCCTTCAAGAAGCGCTGTATTCAGAAACAAGATTAAAGGAAGAAATTATTGATTTCTTTCTTGATTCTTTTTTTTATTAATTATTTTATTTTCTATTATATTTCCTATTTTTTACTCATTATTTTATTATAATTTTACTAATCATCTAATTATAATCTTACTAACCATCTTATTATACATTTTATTATGTTGATAGACTATTCTTTTAGGTTTATATTTATTGATGATATAAAAAAATAAAAAAATCAAAATCACCTAGACCTGCTCATCCAGTTCGAGGGTATTGGAAAACACTGATGTCAAAAAAATTTGTCCATAAGAGAGGCCAAAGAATATATGTTGGCCAATATTTTACAGGTCAAGGAAAAGTAGAAGGAACAGATGGTTAACATTATACTGTTATGGTTAAATCAGATCCTGTATCATTAGTTGAGTATAGTCATAAGAAATAATTAAAAATAGAAAAAGCCCCTGGTGAGATTTGCACTCACGACCTTTACCTTACTGGTAATTAATAGTACCAAGGTTTTGCGGAAATAAAGTGCACACTTTATCACAAACGCAATAGCTGCTATGCTACAGGGGCATTTGTAATTTGATTAAGTGCCTTTTATTAGAAAAACTTATCAATTTTAAAAACTTTTCTAATTGGTCATGTCCATAAATCTCTATATAGTTTCTATATCCATTTCTATTATTATAATTTAGGTATAAATTAAAATGATTTGATAAAAACTTCTCTAATTGTTTTAATAGTTTCTGGCTTGCAATTTGTAAGGTAATTCTTGGATATGGTTTTAAATAAGGTTTTCTTTTATCAAAATACAAACATCCATCAGTATCAAAAATTCCTCTAATTGCAGATTTCATGAATAAGTCATTTTTCAGAATTTGATGGGGGATTTTAACAACTCTTGATTTTTTCCCAGTGTTAAATCCTAACTCTAAAAAAATATGATATAATTCCTTAGAATAAATTGTTAACATAATTGAGTTTTCATTCTTTTTAAAATATATTTTTGGATTTGTAAAAGGAAAATTTCTTTTAATCAAAGGTTTTAAATAATTCTTGAAATAATCTAAATCAAGTTTTTTATCACCTGCGATTCCTATTAAATATTGACTTTTATGTTTTCCATAATTTCCCATATAACCATCACCAATGAAAGCTCCAATAAATTCACAAATTTCTTCATTTAATTTAATGTTTTTTAACATTTGAATAAATAATAATATCTCCTTAATATGTTTATCGTCAATAAAATCGGAAATTTTTCAATTAATGTATTAGAAAAACATTACTGGCTAAGCTACAGAGGCATATTTGTATGATGATGAGAAATTGTTTTTAAAGTTTTGGGTAAGAAAAAGAAAAAATGGGTTTAATCAACCATTCCCAACAATCTATGGACAGGCTTGTCTGGATCATTCACCAGTTCATCCAAAGGTCTGTCGAGTTTGTAGGTCTGGCCGTCAACTCCTATACATACAGGATCTTCTCTTGCCTCAATGACCTCAATATTATGCTTTCTCAACATGTCTCTCTTATCCAGAATAGCCTGAACAATTGCACTTCCTTCACCCTGGTCTGCCTTAATGCCAAAAGAGCATGGATATGGAAGGACAAAATGGCTGTAACTGCCATTTGGCACAATGTGAGGGCCGAATGATCCATCTGCTGCATACATAACCATCATGGCACCTTTTTCCTCAATAACATCCTTGTCACTCATATTGTTCCAAGGATTAGCCATGTCAGCTGTCAATAATGGCATTGGCTTGCCATCACTCATGTTCAAATTATAGAGGGTCATGATGCAGTTGCCAGGAACAATCACCTTACTACCTGGTCTTGCAACATGAAGCTGGACATATTTATGCTCTGCATCATCCCTTGAAGCCAGAAGCATTGCGCCATATCCAAAAAACTCATACACTTCCTGGGCACTCAATCCATTGTCAGGATGAGTATGGCCCATAGTGCATCCATAGACAAAAAAAGAATTGCCGTCACTCAAATGGTTCAATAAAGTCAGATTAGGCAGTTTCTTTGAAAGATCATCAGGTAAATGCTCTGCACCCTCATACACATCTGTGAGAGGAAGGTTTTCAAAACCGCAATTCTTCTTTACGATCATTGTATAAGGGCCTCTGCCATATTTCATCAGCTCACCAAGATGCCTTGGCTTTATCTTGTAACCTTTTTCAATCAAAGGTTCTGGAATAAAATGAGCCAATCCATTTCCATGACTCATATCATGACTCACAATCTCACCTTGTTTCAGCATTTTAAGCACCCCACAGCTTTTCAACAACAATTTTCTTCTGAGAAAATACTATTGTCGCCAATGCAACAAATCTCAGGACCTTTTCAATATCTATCTTATATTCTTTTGATATCTGATCAGCAATCTCTTTGATTGACTTATTCCCTTTTGCCAAAGCATAATATCTTTTTGAAATCCTCTTCATGTCTTCCTCATTCTTATTGTCAACTTTTTCATTTCCTGGAAAATACTTGAAGAGCGAGGATTTTGCCACTTCAACACATTGTTCAATATCATATTCATTCAATGTCTTGAATGCCAACGGGATATCATTCAGCAATGAATGAGGGATGAAATTTATCTGATGATGAAAATAATCACTCCAATCATCCATAAGAACAATGCCTTGGCTAAACCTGTTCTTAAAAAAAGCAGTTCCAGGAGCAGGAGTTGCAAACTGGCCTAGAGTAAGGTTTGGAGCAGATCCAAAAAACTTGTAATTGATTGATTCAGGGATTTTTGTTTCAACATATTCTCTCAATCCCCTTATGCTCTTTATTGTCTCACCAGGATTCAGCACCATTATTGTATAGAGGGGGTTTAGCCCTGCCTCTATCTGAAACTTCACAGCCATATCAACAATGTCCATATTCTGCTCCTTGTTTATCTTTTCAAGGATATTGTTGTCTGCAGTCTCAAGACCCATCTCAATGCCGACACAACCTGCTTGTTTCAGTTTTGGAAGCAAATCCTTGTTCTCTACAACATGAGCTGCCCTTGACAAGGCAACCCATCTGATGTCAAAATCAAGAGTGATAAGCAGATCACACAATCTTTCAATAAATTCCCTGTTCAAAAGAAAATTGTCATCATAAAACTGGAATCGAATAAAACCAAAATCAGAATTCAATCTTTTGATCTCTTCAATGACTTTTGATGGAGATTTCCACCTTACTTTCCTTCCCCACATGCTTGGAGAGAGGCAGAAACTGCAATTGTAAGGACAGCCTCTAGAAGCAAGAATTGGAACCCTTTTGCCACCAATCACATGCAATTGCCTCAGCTTATCACTGTTTATGTACTTTTTCATGTCAACAAGATCAAAGGCTGGATAAGGTATATCATCAAGATCAGTTATAAGAGGCTGATCATGGGTCTTGACAACAGTAGGGCTGTTCTTGAATGCAATTCCTTTGACATCATACAGACTATTTTTTTCCTGGATAGCATCAACAAGGTTTGTGAAAGTCTTTTCAGCCTCTCCAATTATTGCCACATCACAATAGTTTAAGCATTCTTCATGATTAAAGCTGGTATGGATTCCTCCGTAAATGATTTTTATGTAATTATTTAGTTCCCTAATCAATTTTGATAATTTATACACAAATGGCGACTGGCATGTCCAGAATCCAAATGCAACAATGTCTGGATCAAACTCTTTGATATTTTCAAGAATCTGTTTGTTCCTGAAGTTATTTACATGTGCATCAACTAATTTCATTTCAACAGAATTATTATTTTCCCTCAGATAAGAAGCAATCTTACAGACTGATATTGGTATAACAAGCTTATGCCTGTGATTGATAGGAAATGGCGGATGTACAAACATAATCTTTGTTTTTTTCATTGTGTACTTTTTTTCTGATTTAAAGTTCATATTATTGCATATGCTCTGCATGGAGCTGCATCTGCACCTTTAAACAACAAAGGGACTGAAATAAGCTCAAATGGTGTATTACCTACTACCTTACTCAGGTCAGCAAGATTGACTAATGTTTCTAACAATAAAATATCCCTAATAAAAAATAATTTATGAGCTTCACTATTGCTTCCCTTTGGATCAAATGAAAATGAATCAATCCCAACAATATTCAAGAAAGGAGCATTTTCTGAAAGATAAAGTGCAGCAGCAGGAGTTAAATATGTAAAATCACTTTCAAAATCTGTTTTTTCTTTACCATTTAGCTTGCCTTCATTCTCAGCAATTCTATCACTATATCCTGTATAGAAAAGCAATGCAGTAACACCATTTTCCTCTAAAGCTTTAAAATCAACTCTTGTATAAACATCTTCGAATAACACTGATTTCAATTCCCTAGATGCTATATCAGGAATTTCAATAATAATAGCCTTGTTCACAAACCTATCCAGAAGATAATCATCAATAGTGTTACCTCCAGGCAACTTATGTGCAGGTGCATCAACATGCGTTCCATGATGGTTTCTTATTGTTAAATTTACAAAACCTGATGTGAATTTATGTACATAGTTTTTTGAGTTTACAACAGACTCAGAAAGTTTGAAATATATCTCAGGGTCAGGATCACTCGGATACTTGAACATCCCTTCATGTATTGGATAAGTTAGGTCAATTATCATTTTTAAATTCCTCAATCCATTAAATATCCACCATTTACATCTAAAGTTGCTCCAGTTATATATCTGGAATCTTCTGAAGCAAGAAAAAAGGCAACCCTTGCTATATCCTCAACACTGCCAAACTCTCCAGCAGGGATCATTGCCCTGTATTTCACTTTCTTATCTTCAGGAAGCTCAGATGTCATCCCGCAGTCAATGAATCCTGGAGCGATGCAGTTCACCCTTATCCCATGAGGAGCCAAAGACTTTGCAAAATCCCTTGTCAGTTTTATGACACCTGCTTTTGAAGCACCATAACCTGGGCTTGAAGTCGGCTCTTTTCCCTTTATTGAAGATATGTTGATAATTGTGCCATGACCCTGATGAAGCATATAACCTGCAGCAACATAAGAGCAGATATAGACACCAGTAAGATTTGTAGCAATCTCATCATTCCAACCTTTAAAATTATCAGGAAATCTGGCAAACCACTCTTTTGGATCAGAAGTATCCATTGCCCTTCTTGAATTTACTCCTGCATTATTAACAAGAACATCAATGGAACAAAAATTTTGATAAATATTCCTAAAAGTTGTTGATACCTGTTGTGCATCTCTGATATCACACATATAAGGCACAATTATTCCAGTAGAATGTTTTCTTATTGATTCAGCTGCTTTTGACACTTCATCCTTGTTCCTGGATAAGATTGCAACATGATACCCTTGTTCATAAAATTTCTTGGCTATTGCAAATCCTATACCTTTTGAACCGCCAGTGACGATAACTGATTTTCTTCTGTTTGCCATATTTTACACCCTCAAATCTTTTCCAAGAAATTCAAAATACTCATTAAAAGATTGAATAAACCTTAAATCAATTTTGCATGACCTCTTGATTCTTTCTAAATAGTCTGGAGAGTCATAGAAATCATTGTAGATCTTTTTCTGCAACTCCTTGATCTTTGCATTATCAAGATACTTATGGCTGAAGATCAAGGTATTCCTGTCATATTTCTCAAGATCAGGATCAAACTTATATCCTTCCTGGATCATCTCATGATGGAATTTGCTCAAAGGGATTGGAGTAAAAATGCCAATATTCAACTGATGAAGAGGGATGGTTTTCAGGAATTCTGCATCTTTTTCAATTGACTCAGGAGTCTCCCAAGGAAATCCAATGATATAATAGCCTTGATTCAATATTCCTACCTTCAATGTATTTTCCAACACTCTTCTTGCCTGATCATTTGTCATCATCTCACCATGAGTTGATTTGTCCATCTTCTCAAGATTCTTGTCAGAGGTTGATTCAATTCCCCACGCAATCTTGTAGCATCCTGCTTTTTTCATCAGATGAAGAAGCCAGTCATTCCCATCTAAGGTGGAGATATTGCTCATGCAGTACCATGAGACATCCAGTTTTCTCTTTATCATCTCATCACAAAGCTCTTTGGCTTTATTTGGAAATGCAGTAAAATTAAGATCCATAAAATAAAATATATTTACACCTTTTTCCTTAAGCTCAAACATCTCATCCACAACCTTTTTTGGAGTCCTAAAAGTGACCCTATTACCCCAAAAGCCAGCATTATCGCAGAACTTGCACTTATTGTAGCAGCATCTGCTGTATTCCATTATTGCATAATGGGGATCAGTTGACAATGGAGGGATTGAGATGCCTTTGTAAACCTGCTTTAATATTATGTCTTGTCTTAAAGCATTAGGCAAAGTGTCAAGGTCAAAGACTCTTGGCTGAATTCCAGTATTTATTGCTTTTCCATCTCTCCTGAATGTGATTCCTTTGACATCCTCAAATTTCCTTCCATTTCCTAAAGAGTACAATAAGTTCCTGAAAGATGTCTCTCCTTCTTTCAATACAAAGAAGTCAAAAGGCTCATCAATATAATCCCCTAAAAAAGTTGGATATCTATTTCCTCCAACAGTGACTAAATTTGGAATGGCTTTTTTCAATCTATTGGCAACCCTAACTCCCATTGGATACTGGGCTGTGTACATTGAGAATCCTGCAACATCAGGCTTGAACCTGATGATCCTCTGAATCATCTCATCCTCGCTAGTGCTCTTGATCTCACCATTTTCCTCAACAACTGGCATGAACAGCTCAACCTCATGTCCATCCTGTTTTGCAACAGACAAAATCATCTGAAGGCCGTATGGCTCTGACACTGCATGCTGGATCTTTGGATCAATGTTGATTATCTGAGGGTAAATTCCTGCAACTTTCATTTTTCCACCTCCAATTCATAGTTTATTTCAGAATAGATATTCCAGAAAAAGAGGTTTAGGAATCTTTTGAAAGGAATCCAAGGAATAATATTCTTATGGAAGTTCTTCACATCACTGAAGAAATGGTTCTTCAACTGGACATCCTTGACATTAAACCTAGCTTTTGAATAATGGCAGAACTTGACTCCATTTTGGAAATAATAAAAAGTGTTTTCTGTAAAAAACCTGACATGAGTAGGATCCCTGAAAGAACCCTCATACCTGTAATAAGGAGCTGAAATCTGTATCCTTGCTCCTGGCTTGCATATCCTATGCAATTCCTCCATCAAAGGGAGAAAGTTCTGGATATGCTCAAGGATATGCTCGCAGTTGACTTCAGAGACTGAATTAGTCTTGAATGGCAAAGGTGTCTTTTCAAGATCCCAAATCTTGTCAACACCTGGCAACTTGACCTTGTCAATATTGACAAATCCTTTCTCAATCTTTTCCCCTGATCCTAGATTCAGTTTTATAGACTTCATTTTATTTCTCCTAATTTCCCCTACTTATGTTACTTAGGTTTATACACCTCTTCATGAATATTATTTGCTGAAGGAAGACAATACGCCTGATGGATGGCATTCAATGTTGCCAAAGAATGGGTGAAGGTTGTGCGTGGCTGTGTCCCATTTACGATTGATTCATAAAGTGTGTTCAAGATATTCACATATTCATTTTTGTAAGGAATATAACGAAAAGCTACAGGTTGAGTAGTTCCATTAAAAGTTTTTGTCACTTCTCCATCTCTGAAATCCAATTTAATTTCTGTATCATCATCAAGAGTGAATTTTATGTACTTTTTCTCATCCTTTTCAGGTGTCTGAAGAAGGTCAATGAACTTTACAACCCTGAATTGAGCAATTGCATCATTTGTGAAATAATCAGGGCAATCCCTGACTTCAAAGTCCACAACATCATATGTATCAACTCCATATCCAGAATAATTGCCATACTTTCTCTGAACAGGCACAGGCTTTGCGCCTAGATTAGAGATAAATGCTAGAAGATGGCATAATGTGTCACCCATAAGACCTGTACAATTCTCCTGGCTCAATATTTCTTTGGTCCTTCCAAAACCAGGATCGTCAATCTCAGCAAGCTCACCCTCAACCCTCTTTATCTTCTTTCCACCAAGAATCTTAGGAAAATTTTCATAAAACACTAATGAAGCTTGCTTATAACTATAATGCTCAGAATCCATAAGAACACAGTTTGGAGGTGCCTTTCTAACAATATCCTCAAGCTCTGCAATATCATCATGATACGGCTTGCCTCTCTGGTTAAGCACTGGAATCAATGGTTTCTCGCATAATACATGCTTTCCAGCCTTAATCCCTCCATCAATATAAGTAAGATGAGTTATATTTCTTGAATGCACTACAACTGCTTCAAAATCTGATGCAAAAAACTGGTCTATCAATGAAGGGTCATTATTTACATGATGATATTCCAGTTTGGAAACAAGCTGGTCCAAAAGGCGAAGAGAGCTCTGAATCTCATCAATCCTCTGGTCAACCCTGAATCCTGTCTTGGCGACAAGGCGTACCCTATTGATTATCTCTTCCCTTAATTTTACAATAGCTTCTTCTTTTGTCTTTTCAACACCGCAGACAGCGACTAATTCAAATCTTTCTTGTATTGTGCCTAAAGCTAATGCATCAAAAAACTTTGCCAATGCCCATTCAGATCGATAGGCAACCTGTGCAATTGGAATCTTTCTCATCTTATAGCTCATGCTATGATTATATAGCTCACGCTAATATCAATAGCAAACCTCCAAAACTTATTTTCAGTTCAGCATATCAAAATGCTCTGGTTTTGTCAAAAAATCTTCACACTTAAGCTCTTCAATAATATTGAATACCTTTATGTCAATTATAGGGAATCTTGTCTCAATCTCATCTGCAAAATTATGCACATCAGAATTATTCTTGAATACACACTGAAAAAGGAATTCTGAACCAAAGTTTGTTATGAAAAGTGAATTGACATTTGATTTCTTATGAAGAAAATCCTGAAGATCTTTCCTGCCCTCCTTATTTACCTTGACTGAGATGTATGCCATTGCCATCATCCCAAACTGCTGAAAATCCAGAAGGCATGTGTTCTTTTTAATGAATTTCTTCTCATGATTCCTTACTTTGTCATAGATTGTTGTTACAGGTATGTTTGTCTGCAGGGATATAGAAGTAATCTTTTTTCGAGCATTATTCCTAAGATGAGATATTATCTGGGCATCTTTTTTTGAGATCATTTTCTTAGATTATTTATCCTCATTCTTAGATTATTTTACCCTCATTGCAATTACAATGTTTACCCTCAATTATAACACTCTGTATCGTAATGTATGTAGTAAAATGAGTAATATACTCGAAGTTATATATAATTTTACAATAATGAAAATAATGCACCCAATTGTATATTGAGTGCCCTATATCGGAATATATCACTATATTTCACAATATCTCAATATATATCACCATATTTATTTATAATATATATTTTCCGAAAAGTTTATATATTTTTATGTAATAAATATGTTAGAATGAAGAGAAAAATCATAAAACAGGGGCATAATACACTGACCATGACCTTGCCTAGCAAATGGGCTGAAAAATTCAATATTAAAGCAGGGGATGAGATAGATCTTGTTGAGCAAGGAAAAGACCTGAAGATCACAACAGAGAAAACAAATACTGAATCTGAAAGGGTTGTTGTTGACATATCAGGCCAGATGGTCACTATGGTATGGAGGATGGTATCATCTGCATATAGGGCAGGATATGATGAGATTAAGATTGTTTTTGAGAACAAGTCTTTCAAAGACCTGTATACAGCATTTACTTATGACACAATCTATGCACTGAACAGTATCCAAGGATTTAGTGCTTTAGAGGCTATCCAAGCTTTGGTGAACAGGTTTGTGGGATTTGAGATAATTGAGCAGAAATCAAACTATGTCATAATAAAAGATTTGGGTGAGACAACTGGCAAAGAGTTTGAGAACACTCTAAGGAGAATATTTCTCCTGCTACTGACAATGGCAGATGCGATAATGGGATCTATTAAAGGAAAGAAAGACGAGCTAAAAGCATTCCATATGATTGACACTAATCTTGACAGGTTTGAGGACTTCTGCCTGCGAATATTAAATAAACAGGGATATTCTGATTTCAAAAAAACACCTATAATGTTCACATTGATATTCCTGATAGAGATGGTAGGAGATGAATACAAGAAAATGGGCCTGCATATACTAAAACTCAATAAGATGAGCCCAGGATTAAAAGAGTTCATAACATTGGTTGACTCAATGGTCAGGGATTTCTATGACCTATACTATAATTTCTCAAAAGAAAAGGCAGCAGAACTTTATAAGAAAGATGCAGAAGGATATAAGCTCTTTGACAAAGTATGGCCTAAAACAAGTACAGAGGAAAAAGAATTGTTACATCACCTCAAGAAAATAGGGAAATTAATCTACAGTTTGACAGAATTGAGGATAGATTTGGCTTATTAAAAAAATGTTATTAAAAATGTTGATTGTGTTCTAGAACAGAAAACTATAAGATTAGAGCTGAATTCTTGAGCAGCATGGTCATAGATATAAGTGAAAGATCACTAGCATGCCTTGTCTTAGCAGGCGAAGATGAAGGAAGAGCATGGTACAAGGAATTCATCGATAAAGTAGTCTCTGAAGTCTTTTATGGAGATCCTTTTATCAAATGGGAAAATAAAGCAATACTTCCTGCATTAGGCCCAAATACAATAGGACCATCTAATCTTGATATTATCCTAAGTGAACTAAGAGCATGCCCATACATTAATCCTGATTTTGTACTGCCAATCGGGCCAGAATGGAAATTACAGGAGGCATTATCTGGTGAACACAGGCTTGTGATTCCTCAAGGAGATAATATAACTGATAATTTCTTCAGAGGAGTACAAGCCCTTGATGAAATGGGATATGAAGGAAAATATTTTGCAATTATTCCTGGCGACAGTCCATTGCCTAGAGCTGAGAATTATAAGAATGCAATTGAAACATGGAAATGGAGATGCAATCCAGACATGGAAGTCTTTTGCGGACTGGTAAGAAAAGATAAGGTCATTGGCCTGATTGAGAAAGAAGGCCTTCAAAGATTTGGGACAGCAAGGACAGAAATTCCATTCTTAGCAAGATTATGGGGGCATAACCTGCATAAATATGGAGTGAGATATAGTGATTATGATGGGATGTGTGCAATTGGAGAAAGGCCAGTGCTAGTATATTCCAATTTTCTCATATTCAATAGGGAAGCACTGAAAAGGCCTGATGCCAGGGAAAGGTTCAGCCACCTCTATGATTTCAAGAGAGTGGTCATGAAAATATGGAATTGGCCAAAATACATAAGAGAATTTGGCCCTAGTAATATATATAGTTTTGTAACAGGCAAAATGGCCACTCAAGAGCTTGAAAGAATGCTTGATGAAAGTGAAAGAGTGAAAGTCAAATTATTTTTAGCAGATCCAATCTTTGCGCTTGACATTGACAATAAGCCTGATTGGCTGAGGGCTGCACAATATATTGCAGATCACAGGAGTGAGTATGCCTACTTTAAGGATTCTTTGGGAAAGTGACAATAAAAGTCGATCCTTTTCCAATCTCAGAATTTACTTCAATATTTCCATTATGAAGGTCAACAATTGCCTTGACAATCGCCAGACCAAGGCCGGTTCCCCCAAATTTCCTTGTCATATGCGAGTCAATCTGATAGAATTTATCAAAGAGTCTAGGAATCTCATTCTTGGGCATCCCAATGCCGGAATCTTTCAGAATCAATTTCCACCTTTCCTTCATCACCTTGACAATGACTGATATCCTGCCCCCTTTTTCTGTGAATTTGACAGCATTGATGAATATATTGATATACATCTGCTTGAACTTGTCCACATCAACTCTTGCCTCAAACCCTTTTGGAATATCATAGTCTACATCAATCCCTTTCTCCCTTGCAGTCCTGTCTACTATCATCTTTTTCAGATCATCCAGGCAATAATTTCCTAAATTAATCTTGTCTTTTCCTGACTCTAATTTTGAGAGGTTAAGGATGTCATTTATCAAGACATTCAGCCTGTCGCATTCTGATTCAATAATATGGATTGCATCATGCTGCTTAGTTGTGATCTTGCCAAATTTCTCAGAATGAAGAAGGTCACAGTACAGTTTCATCGAAGTCAACGGAGTCCTAAGCTCATGGCTAACGACAGAGACAAACTCATCCTTTAATTTGCTGAGCTCTCTCTCTGCCTTGTACCTTTTTTGAGACTCTTCCAACTTTTCCCTCAGATATGCCTTGTCGACAAGCTTTAGATAGATGATCTGAGTGAATAACAGGATTGATATAAGCGGGAATGGTATCTCAAGCAAGATCAGCCTTTGCGCATCGTACTCAAAAAATACAGTATTGAAAAGCTGGATCAAAGGAGTCAGCAGATATACTGAGAATGCGATAAAAACATGTTTCCTATAATTGAATTTTATATTCTTATGTCTTATGATCAAGTAGAGGGCAAAGCAGACTATTGCTATCTTCAGCCAGATAAAGATCAGATTGCCTTGGGTCAGCCTGAAATCAACCAATGGAAGGATATAACGATGGTAAAGCCAAAACATCTGAACCATTATAGAGATGAGGATAAGCATCAAGATCTCATAGATTATAAGAAAATTCATGTTCTTGATCTTTTTTGAGATTATCGGATATAAGAAAGCATTTATCAGCAAGACCAGGGTGAACAATTCCAAAAACTGTGTTGAGACAGGAAGAACTGGATCAAATGAAGCTTTTGCAATCTGGCCAAAAACAATGTTAAGATTTAATACAACTGATGCAAGCCTTAAAAGGAATAATGCACTAAAAGCAAGAATAAAATATCTCAATTCTTTTCTTTTTGATCTCCTGTATTCAGAAATCACCATATAAGCCAGAATTGTGAATATAACTAATTCTATAGATCTCTCAAAAAGGATGCCTTGCTGAGTATTTAGAAAAAGGAAGAACCTACTGAAGATGTCAGGATTCAAGTATGTAGCAATAAATTCTCCAATCATTTTTCACAAGCTAGATGCAGTATACAGAAAGTATACAGAAAAAAAGGATTTTATTGAGAATCTCACATTGCGAGATTTTTATTATTTGAGGAGATCAACAGATCTTTTCAGCAGTTCAGCAGCTTCAAATGGCTTTGTCATATAATCATCAGCACCAACCAAAACTCCCTTGTCCTTGTCAATATCCTGGTTCTTTGCTGTCACCATAAGTATCTTTGTATCCCTTAATACTGGGTCTTGCCTTACATTAAAACAGATGTCATAACCACCCCTGTTAGGAAGCATAAGATCAAGTATGATCAGATGGGGCTTTAGATCCTTGACCATCTTCAAGCCTGACTCTCCATCATTGGCAATAAATACCTCAAAGTCATCCCCTAGTATAAGTTCCTCTGCCTTAGCAATATTATGCTCATCCTCAACAATCAAAACCCTCTTCTTTGCCATCTCACCACCTTTTGTATTCCTCTTTTTTAATCTATGATTTCTTTGATATGATGTATTTATAAAAATTGCTATAATGGAGAAGATAGGTTAAATTTAAATTAATTATTAGATTAGAATGCATAACATTTTTAAATTGAAAATCATTCTTCTACCTATGGCAAATATAGGGGAATTAAAGCGAATAGTAGATCAAGATTCTCAAGTAAGGGAAGCTCTATTCAGATATCATCATGACAATAACAGGTGGCCTGGGGTTACAGAATATGATGCAATCATGAATTTTGAGACTGAGATGGCAAATCCCATAATTTCTAGAACATTAGTCAATTCATTCTTACCTGAATATATATCTAATCATGAATCAGATTATGAAAGAAGGCAAAGAAGGCAAAGAAGGTCAGCAGACTGGAATGTTACAGATGTAACAAGAAATATTGTTCCAAGTGATCCTTATGTTAGAAGAGCATTTGGAAAAGCTGCAACTGTAGCAGCTGTAGGGCTTGCAGCAATCTTATTGAATGATCAGATGGTGAATGACCCTGATGTGCATATATGGGTAAACAGGCTTGGATTTACAGCAATTGCTGGAGCTGCAGTCGGTTATGTGATCTCTTATCTAAAACCAAGATAATTCTTTAATTTTATTCAAATATTTAAAAAAATATTAGATTTTAGATCATGATTTGGATTATTAATTATCATTTTTATAGATCATTGTTTGGATTGAAGAAAATTATGTGACTGGAACCAATTCCACTTTAAGAAAAGTCGCCTGTTCAGCAACCTTTGAAGGAAGCTCGATGAAATTCGGGCCGACTTCAACATATCTTGTGACTAATGGGCTAGCTACTGCAAGGCTGATATGGTTGAAATAGAACTCTGATCCAGAAACACCTGAAAAAGTCATAGTGAAATACACTTTTTCTCCCTTTATCATTTCAACCTGGGTTTGAGAGAGATATACAATGTATAACAGGTTGTTACCATCATATTCCTCACTTGGATTTACAGCCAATAATGTCTCTGGTTCTGTCAATTGATCTATGGATGGGTCTTGTGTTTCAGATTCACTCTCATCATTATTTTCATCAGCATCACTTCCTTGATCTGAATCAGATAAATCATCAGAATTGTTTTTCTTCTTATTGCCATTATCCTTATCAGTTGCATCATCAGGCAGGCCTGAATGATCAGATCCTGAACCATCATCTAAAAAAGGTATCTTGATAATATATGGCTGAATGCCTTTTTGAGGAAAACCGGTCTGAAATAAGTTTATGATCACAATTATGGAGAAAGTGAGCACAATTAAGGCACCAATAATCCCTAAGTACACCCACATTGAAAATCTCTTTTTTTCATCTTTTTTCCCTGCCATTTTCCCTGCCATATAGGAATATTTATCCCTGAATTATTTAAATTTTTGTTATTTAGTATCTATTTAGTATCCAGATAAGGACCAACACTCTTATCTGTGTGGATATTCCAGATAAGCTGTGCTATCTTTCTAGAAGTGTTCACCTGCTCAAGATATTCCCTGTCAGGCAATGGAACTGTATCAGCTGTGAAAATCCTCTTGAAAACTCCTCTTTCATAAGCACTATCTAATTTATGCATATTAGTCATAGAAGGATGGGTCATAAACCAATAAGCTTCACCTGCACCTCTTTCTCTCTGCAGATATTCAGTCCCTTCAATCGCAGTGCCTCCTGATGCCAAGACATCGTCAAAAAGCAATATCTTTTTTCCTTTGGGATCAACCCCTCCTGCAGCCAATGCCTCAATAATAATCTTTGTAGGGCTTACTCTTCTCTTGTCAATGATCACAACAGGAGCCCCAAGCCTTTCAGAAAGGTTTCTTGCCCTCTTTGTCGAGCCAAGATCAGGAGCAAGGACAACTGCGTTCTTAGGGAGAGCTGGATAATATGATTCAATATGGTCAACAAATACATCAAACATTGGGACAGAATCCATATTAATATTATATGCCTGATAAAATCCCTCAATCTGCTGGGCATGAAGGTCAAGGCAGAATGCCTGCATCCTCTCACCCCTAATAATACCATCCAAAGCCTTGCAGAATGTAAGAGAACCGATTGCATCCCTGCCCTCTCTGATGTCTTTTCTTGAATCATATGCATATGGTGTGACTAGAGAAAGCCTCTTGATACCTGCATGGCGCAATGCATCAATTGTCTTGAAGAATTCAAAAGCAAGCCTGTCAGCAGAACATCTGTATCTTTCTTCACCCGAAGCTCCAGGAGGAGTTATAAGCCATTGGACAAGATATGCATCCTGTCCCCTGACAAGATCCTCTATAACTGGTCTTTGATTTGTATCTGGAAATTCATCCAATTTTGGAGAGACAAATTCAGGAGGTGTCTCATATTCATGCTCCATGACATGCTCCATTGCCTGCCTTAAATGATCTGGCCATCTCTGCAATAATAAGTCATGCTCAGTCCTCTTTTTTTCAGTATCTTCCCTGACTAATTCAGATAATTCTGCAAATACCTTTTTACCATAGAATTGGCCCATGCTATTGGCATAGACAGCCAGTCTTCCGTTTGGATTTGAGTTCATGCTGACTAGCCTGCTTCAGTAGTATATAAATAATATTGTCTTATAATAATTAAGACAGATAACAACTTTTTCTTAAGTTTCTTAATGAGTTTAATATTAATTTTATGAATATGGTGAATATGGTTTATATCTGAACAGCAAATTATATAAGGTAATTCATATTTTCTTTTTTATATGGGAAGTAATTTAGCAGAGGTTGTTAAAGGTAGTGTTGATTCTCTTAGACCTGACAATATCAGGCCTTTTCCGCTCACAGCCTTGTCAATTGAAATGCTACAGGAAAGATTTACAAAAGAATTCTATGATCAATACGAACGTGGCATACGTAATTACTTATTCTCTATGACAGGAAAACCTGACTTAGCTGAAGACCTAAAACAAGAGGTTTTTTTACAAGCTTGGAAAAGCTATTCTACAGGCGGATACACTGACAAAGGTTTTGCAAAAACCTGGCTTTTTACTGTTGCAGAACATATTCTGTTTAAGCATTATAAAAAATCTGGCAATCAGAGAAAGATTTTTGAAGACCCAGAAAGATATCCAAAAGATAATGAGATAGGCCTAAATTTCAGCCCACCATCCTATGAAACCAGAGTCCTTCCTGATGTGACTCCAGAACAATATGCCCATGATCCAGCAGCACGTAAATTGGTCCATAAAGCAATATTTAATGGGAAACATGACATTGTTGAAGGCATTGATGAAAGATTATTAACTCCTACAATCATGAACAGAATCTATCATGTATCTTATAAGGATATCAGCGATATGTTGGATGTTCCATTAAATACTGTAAAGACCAGAATTCACAGGGGAGCAAAAGCCCTTGAAGAGATTAAACCTGAGTTTTATTAGTTTCTAAGAGCCACTTCAGATATCTTTACTTTCTCTGCAAAATCAGACATAGCAAAATCTGACATAACAAGCTGCCTTGACTTTGCTAAAACCCCATATAAATCAGGCACAGTCACATCAAAAGGCTGAAGCAAAGAGAAGGTTGCCCTCACAAGCATGTCAGTGTATTTGCTAAGATCAAACTTTCCTTTGTAATCCTCTAAAGAGCAGTAGCGTTTCTTAGGATTCCTGTTATTGATGTCTGCTATGATGTAAGCAATAGTGTGACCAGGATCAATACTGTACCCTTTTTCTTTCAATTGATTTACAACAATCTTCTGAGGGATATTATTAGCATAATCAGCCTTTCTTAAAGATCTGTAGACAGCCAGATTATCAGCATGGGCAAAAGGGAGCATTTCAACATATCGTTTAAGTATTGAGAAAATATTTGGGAATAGTTGTCTGAATTGGAGCTCATCCTTTGCCTTGCTCAATTCCTTTATCATCTCAACCTGCATCTCAACAATTATTCCAGGAGTGTCTTTTCTTCTTGCCTCAATGCCCCTCATCTTGATCTCATTATCCACAGTGACGCCATAAAAATGAGTAGGGACAGGGATCCTGCTGTCATTTATAGACGGCAGGAACACAATCCATCTGTAATCAGCCTCATGATTGATCTCAAGATTTGTGTTGAGGAATATCTCTCTTCCTAATCTTGCAGTGTCTTTTTCATTGAAACCTTTCTTTTTTACATAGATTGAGTCAATTATTCCATGGATAACTTCCCAATCCTGCTGTTCTGCTAATCTCACAGATCTCATTATTGCCTGTCTTGCATATGCCTGGATGCTCTCATGAGTCTCAATTATCCCAATCTTCTTGTTCCTGAAGGCTTGGTAGCCAAACATAGTGACCAATAACCATTTGCTGAAACAAGCCCTTTTCATTGCCTCAGGAGTCCCTATCTTTTTTAGTTCAATCCTTCTCTCAATAATGTTTTTTGCAACATCTGATACAATACCTCTATTTCTAGTGCAGTAATTGTAATGCAATTCTGGGACTTTATTATCTTTACAGCATCTGCAGAACAATGTCTCAGGGCTGAGATTGAACTTGTTCATTATGTTAGGGTATAATGAGACAAAATCAAATTCAGCAACATGATTATGGAAGCCAACTCTTGGCTCAAATATGACTGAGCCATGGTCAGCTATGTATAATTGCTTCAAAGTCTTGAATCTTTCATACACCCCTGTCTTGTATGGTATCAGGAAGTCTTTTTTGTATGAGGCATAAATCAACAGATTTGTGATAGCTGCTCCTACAGAACGCATCTGAGTCCTCTGGATAGTCTGCCTGCACATCCTTGCTCCGTCAAAAACACCTTGTGCAGTGATATCATCTGTGAAAAAGCTCCTTGAATCAAAATGAAGCCTTCCTTTCAGGAAGATGGAATGAGTCCTGAATACTACCTTGTTGTATGAATGAAAATGCTCACCTTGCTTATGCGTGAAATCATCATTTTCAAACCTGTTAAAGCTAAAAAGGAGATTATGGGATTTGAATCTGCCCTTAAGAAATGGAAGCAGAAGATTGCCATGCTCTGCTGCAACAATATCAGGGTCGAGTTTTTCAAACTCTTTCTTGAATTTGGATAATATTATCTTTTCATCACCTTCAAATATGTTATTGTTTATTGAGATTGCCTGCAGTGATGTCTCAAACCTTCGGAAAAGATTATGCTTTGTCTTGACTTTTATCTTTGCGATAGAGAAGTCAGGGATATTGTAATGGATATCATAAGGATTGTCCAAAGACCTGATTGAGACAAGCCAATGATTCTTGTTTTCTATTTCAACCTTGGCTAAAGGAAATATGTCTTTCTCAAACATATAGTGTTCTTCTGGCTTTATGTCAGCATTATAGATTTCTGCAGTATAGTCTAGAAGTTTTTCAACAAGTTTTCTTTTTTGATAAAAAGATGACAAAGGCAGAGAGATTTCCAGAACCCAAATATTCTGTTTAAAGAAAGTGTTTTTTTTTACAAATCTTGATTTAATACTATTTTTACTATTTTTTTGCAAAGTTTCCCTTATACCCTTAAGATCATCGCCTCTCACATAGATTTTTGGGGTAAAACTATCCTCTAACATTATGTTTTCTTTTCCCTTTTTCAGCCACAGAATGATCTTATTCTTTTTTCTGTAGCAATCTATGAAGACTGCTTTCATTTTTTCATTTTTTCATTTTCCTGAAGAGAATGAGAAATGGTTTATATATCTCACAGCAGAATGTCCAGTGGTTGAACAGGTATTGATATGTCAGAAATATACTCCTGGCCTGCATGACCAGTGGGCAATAGTCCACAATCCATTTTTGGAAGGCGGTATATTTCTGAGCATGCTCAAAGTCGGCAGGGTGAGCGAAGCGAACATGCCACCAGCATATTGACTGGCGGTCCCTGCCGACTTTGACAGCATATCAGAATAAAAGCAGGAGATGCTTGATTCATTTAACAAATTCCACATTATCCTTAAACTCAAACTTCTGGTCTCCAGTGAGAAATTTGATGCCATATTCCAAAGCTAGAGCATATCCTATGCAATCTACATAGCTCAGCTTTTCTTTCTTAAATTTAAGTTTAAACTTCATACCTTCTTGAATGCTTTCATATGTAACTGGAATTATTATACTAGAAAAAGCCTTAAGATGTGCATCTGCAACATTTTTTCCATAATCCTTTAATAAATGATAGTAGAATTCAACTAAATTAGATTTAGTAGTGACAAAGATTAATTTAAGAAATCTTTTATAATCATCATTCTTAAAAATTATCTCAAACAATGCATAAGTGTCTGCAAAAAATACTTCAGTCATATCCTTCATCAATCTCATCCATTATTTTTTGTGTTGATTTCTTTCTCGGAAGGCTACCAAACATCTTTTCCAGGGTATTATCTTCTCTTAAGACTAATAACATTACCTTCTTCTTGGGAACAATCCCATTCTTTTTGACAATTTCCCTTGGGATAGTCACTCCTATGGAATTTCCCCAATGCTTTGGAATAGCTTCAAATACATCCATTTTTTATCACCCTGAGTTTGTATAATCTAATTATATATAAACATTCCTATTTTAGGAATGTTATGCTCAAAAATCAAAGATTTTTGTTGTATAAATCTTTCTATTTTTGCATGGTTTTGAGACATCATTTTTATCCTCCAAACAATCAAGCGGACTCTTAACATTCAGCATCTTTGGCTTAACAACATGAAGATATTCTATTGTTGTCCTAGCTTCATTATGGCCAAGAAGTGACTGAATAGCCATCAAATCTGTTCCATCTTCAATCAAGTGCGTTGCAAATGAATGCCTTAGCATGTGAGGGTTGACATGCTTTTTCAACACTTTTCTTCCTGCCCTTTTCAGTATCTGTTGCACTGATCTAACAGATAAATGATGTTGACTCCTTCCTGGAAAGATATAGGTTCCTTCAATCTCCATTCTTTTAATTATACCTTGTTTCAAACTTATAGGAATAATAAAGGGCCTATCCTTGTTGCCCTTTCCTCTTCTAACCCATCCATATCCTGAACAAAGATCAATATCCTCCTTCTTCAGCTTGACAGCCTCACTCACTCTTAATCCAGCTCCATACATGAGTGAAATTAGCAGTTTATGCTTTTCATTCTTGAAAGAATCAATCAGCATTCTAACCTCTTCCTTTGTCAAGCAAGCAGTCAGAGATTTAGGAGTCTTTGAATACCTAATATTCAACCTCATGCTTTTCCTAAGGCATTCTTCCATCATGAAACGAAGGGACATGAGGGCAACATTAGTTGTGCTCCCAGACTTTTCAAGATAGCCTTTCTGCTCAAGGAAATCTTTTATATCCTTTTTAGAGAACTCTTTTGGAGGTTTTGGACAGAAAAGCAAGAACTTCCTGATATAGAAAAGATATGTAGAGATCGTCCTTCTGCTCAATCTCCGACGAAGCATCTCCTTTTTCACTACCTCTAAGATATCCATAAATATTTTATAGCCTGAAGACCTTTTAATGTATTATGGTAAAAAATCATGCATTTTTTCAGCAGAATCGAAGCCTCTTTGATTTCATTGAAAATCTTTCATTTCATTTAAATACATACCACAAGATTACCAACTTATCCGGAAATCATTTGCCCTTTTTTACATTATTTAATTATTGAAAATCTCGCACAGCGAGATTTTGTCTGGGATAAGGAATACCATGCACTTTAGTGCGAGATTTTCAATCCCAAAAACCGCATGATAAAATACCCCTACCTTCAAGTAGGGGATTAGTGCGGTTTTTGTTATCCAAGTTCACTCATAAGTTACACCACTTTTTCAGATTTGATCCTAACAACATTAACCCTACAGCCCCTGTAGTCCCCGAATTCCAATGGATTCGTTTAAATGTTGTTAAGTTCAATTGAGAATTTGTCTTTTAGTAGAAGGGGGCTTTGGGCTTAATCAACTTTCTGATGTACAAATACAGCTCTTTTTACTAAATCTCCTTTTTGGAGAGTTTGTTCAGGAATTCGTTCTTCTGTATCATATACGTAAGTTGTTGAATAAACAGCAACAGGTGTTAATACTGAATCCAATTTAGATGAGACTTCTTGAAGATCTTTTGCTCTTGCTCTAGAAATTGCCGATAAGCTTCTTCTTGCAGTTGGATAAGCTTCTCTTAATGGTTTTCCAAACATTTCTTTTAAGGTACACCAAGCTCGCAATCCATAACTCTGCACATTTTCAACATGCATTTCATCAACAATATGATATCCACTAGGTTTCAAAACTCTTGCAGACTCATCTATTGCATCCGAATAATCTCCTGTATTTATACTTCCATAAGGAATATTTCCAATAACCAAATCAAAAGCACCATCAGTAAAATCTACTGTTCTTTGACCATCTTGATAACCTGTTTGTAAAAATTGGTATCTTGGATCTTCAAGAACTTCTTCAAGCGGTTTTCTACCTTCACCCCATAATGGAACTTCAGTAAGATTTCTTTTAAAATCTCTAGAATCTGCTAGTACGCATTTTACTTTTTGAAGTTCTTCAGGAGATAATTCTTGTTCAAGATTTTCATATCCAATTCTGAAATGTGTTGGAGAAATGTCTGATAAAACCAATTCATAATCGATGCCTCTATCAATTAAATTTCTTACAATAACTGGATTAAATCCATTTGGACCTGTTGCTAAATCAAGAATTCTAATAGGTTTATTTCCATTTGATTGGTAAATTTCACTTGCAACATTAACTATTGTAGTTAATTGTGCATCCTGTAATTCTTGATTATTCTGATACGTAATTTGCTCCAACATAATAAAGATTGAATACATTTTCTTTATAAATGTTTCTATTTGTTACCACTATTTAGTGTATAATGTAATAACGACCAAAGCCCCTGGATGAATTATTTTGATGGCACTCCGTGCTTGAAAAAAGACAAATTCTCAACTCTGCGGACGCAGTTTTCCCACACTTCGTATGGGAAAAGAACTTAACAAGGATTAAATACAATAAAATTCTTACTTAGAACGGGGGTTTCCTAAATTAGAGATAATGGGAAAATTCTGAATCCATTTTGGCAATCTTTCACTAAATGGAACATACCTTGCTTCAATATGATCAAGATCCCCTACAATTAATCTTCCTTCTCCATTTTGCCTATGCTGAACAAAAAACAAATGCTCAATTGCATTGTCAATCCCTCCCTCTGCTTCACTAACATGGCCATGACAATGCAATACATACTTTTTTGACCTCAAACGTCTTAAAGTTCTTGACAATGTCTTCCGATATGCCTTTTCTAATGAAACACCATTTGGAATTGAATTGAAATCAAAATCAACAGCATCAACAACATTATATCTGCCTCCTTGAGTAAAATCTTCTACGATTATATAATGGGGGGTAAATTTTCCACCATGGGTTTCAGCCTTAAATTGATGGTGAGGGGGCACTTGTAAACCGACCCTACTTAAAACATCAATATTATTATCTAAGCCCTTATCATAACCACAAATAATATAACCTGAGATATATAAAAACCCCATTTCCCAAATGCCAGAGGAATATCTTGGAGACCTGGCACCATAAAGTTTGCCACATAAATAATCCCCGTCAGTAAATTCGCCTAACCGGAATATCACAGAAGAATCACCTTTACCTAATATACATGGATCATCAGAAGGAACTTTTATTGCCTTACCTGCTAAAGGCTTTATTGGAACAATCTCAAATGAGTTTATCAATTGCTCCATCCTTGATGCAGCTTCATTTACATTGTTAGTCATTATTTTTGGGAATATAATTAGTAATATAAACTTTACTCAAATCTAACTCAGAAAAGATTTTCCCCTTAACCCATTCACTTAAATTGGCTTACGCCCTTGATAAACGGAAACCCCCTAAATATAGTCTGCTTCGCAGGATTGATAAAGTAAGAATTTTACTTCTCCGTTCCTCGTTCACTTTGTGAACTGCGGTACTCGACCACGTTGCACTCTCACCTCACTATGCTTCGCTCGTTCGGCTCGGGGTATTTAACAGCGATTATATTCAATTTTTACTACGTAAAAACTCTTCGCTTTGAGCTCAGCCTCTAAAGAGGGAATATAACATAATTAAATGCAATTGAAAAAATGGCTAAATATAGAAAGGGTCGACTCAATTATTCAGATGGTGGAAGAACTCCTTTGTACTCTTGTGCTCCTTGGATTTCTAAATCCCTTCTTTGAAGCTTTTTTCTTTCATCAAATCTTGATAAAAATTGATCAAAATTTCTCACAGCTCTAACAACTGATTCTTCTCCAGCTTCAAGAACTGGTTTATATGTTTGCCAAGGATGAAATGAAAAATATACTTGATGTCCAAAATCTTCCCAAGAAAATCTGGATTCACCAATTTGTTGTAGATTTGGAGAAATCCTTTCGATTATTCTATCTATAATTTCTCTTTCTTCTCCATGGAATGCATATACTGGATTTACTTCAACTTCATCAAATTCTTCTGGGAGCGTACCTTCTCTACAACACTTATCAATCATGGGATATCCCAAGAATTTATCAGTTCTAAAGAATTGACTTACATTTGAAGGTAAAATAAAATACCTAATCATTTTAAAACCTTCATCTGTATTAGCAAAATGTGCCTTCCTTAATGGTTCATCCAGTCCATACATAGTAAATTCAAGAGAGTGGTACTCTGGATCCCAGCTTACACCAGTTTTATCTCCTTCAGTGTAACTTATCCACCTTTTTTCAGGTTTATTATCAACTACTACAAAACCAGTTACACCATATTCTCCCACAACAACATCACTTGCCAAAAATAGCCTTTTCTGTTCCATTAATGGTTTATCAGTTCTTAAAACTATATCAGAAGATGCAATTCTTTCTAATGGACTTCCTTCATACAAAATAATCTGATTATCTTCACTCATATTTCATTAATAATTAAACATATACTTATAAATCTTTTGATAATGTTACTACTTCTAAATTAGAAATAATATTGAGCCGACCCTTGAATTTTTTAGTGGATTGGGCTTCGCCCCTGATACGCCATTTTTTCAACTTCTCCCTCCTTTCAGTCGGTCGACCACATTGCATTCTCCTCCCTTCGGTCGTCGGGGCATTTAACAGCACTTAAGTGAAATTGAATTTCTGGACAACTTTTATATACTTTATCGCTTCTTCTAATAATATGACTGAAAATTTATACAAAAAAGCCGAGCAATTTGTAATAGATTCATTTACAAAACTTGGCAAAACATCTCAAATCAAACATTTTGAAAGAACAGTTTATTGGATTAAACAGTTAAAAGCTGATGCTGATGAAGCACTATTAATTTCTGCTATTGCTCATGACATTGAAAGAGCTTTCAGAAAACAAGATGTCAAAGACAAAAAACATTCGCACAGCTATGCTGATCCTGAATTCTTTCGTCCTCATGAAGAAAGAGGCGCAGAAATCATGGCAGATTTTTTGAAAAAAGAGGGCGCCGAGCAGAAATTAATAGATAGAGTCAAAATGCTAATCTCAAAACATGAAGAGGGCGGAAATGACGACCAAAATTTACTAAAAGACGCAGACAGCATCAGCTTTTTTGAAAATAATGTTCCCACATTTTTAACCAAACATGTTTCTGAAGTAGGAAAAGAAAAAGTCAAAGAAAAGTTTGATTGGATGTTTAATAGAATTACTTCTGAAAAAGCAAAACAAATTGCTCGGCAGTGGTACGAAGAAGCGATAAAAAAGTTAGAAAAATGAGTCCAGAAATTCAACTTCTCCCTTCGGTCGACCACGCTGCGCTCTCACTTCATTTCATTCCGTTCGGGTCACTTAACAGGGCTTATGCTCAATAAAATTTCCGTTTCCTTTCTTTTAGAAAAAGAAACAAAAGAGGCGAGAACCCCCTACCATCCACTTTTAACTCCAAAGTAGGAACATTTATAAAATGTTTAATTTTTCAATATTATTATGAGCAAATTAGTTTTAGATACAGAAAGAGAAGCACCAATTGAATTAGTTGGTGGAAAAGCAAGAGGTATCTTAACATTAAAATCTCTTGAAGAAAAATTAATGCTCCCCAACCCTAAAGGGTGGGGATTCTTTGGCATGATAAGCCTCTTGTTTCTCTAAGTACTCTTTTGCTTTTTCTAGAGTTATATGTCCGACAGACCCAATGAATTTACCATCTCCCCATAGGCTTCTTTCTTTTCCATTATCAAAATACCATCTGGAAAGAGTTTCCTCCTCCATAAGGAAAAGCAATCTGCTAGTGTAGCCCTTCATTGCCTGTAAAGCAAAAGATGGAGACATACTTGGCCTTAATGCCACTAAAGCGTGCACATGATCAGGCTGAACCTCCATCTCCAACAGGTTAAAATTGTGTCTTCTGCTAGACTCCATAAGCAGAATTTCCAAAAGGTTTTTTAGCTTCAAGTCACTAAATACCTTATATCGATACTTTGTGACCCATTGTATATGGCACATCGTCCAACCGATACCATGTTTGTATTTGTGGTCTGAGTATCTCATTGGGCCTCACCTCCTTTGTGAGGCTCATCATTCTACCAATCCGTAATGTCTAGAATCAGTATTCTATAAGCATTACGCTATTCATCCCCTACCACAAGTGGTGGGGATTTCTAGCTAGAGAATTTAAACGAAGAAGTCGTTTATCGCGGGAAAGTTATAGTTCCTAATTTCTTTGTAGTTCCATCTTCACTAAACTTAGCAGGAAGTTATCAAGATATAATTGGAGTCGCAGATTCTTTGGGTTCTGAGAGATATGCGGTTAGGTCTTCATCAGTTTTAGAAGATAATGGAGAACACTCTTTTGATGGAATTTTTGAAACATACCTTGATGTTCCAAGAGAGAAATTAGTCAGAACAATTCATCAAGTGAGAAAGAGTGCAAAAACTGAAAAGGCAAATAAATATGCTGGTGAAGTTGGTGCTGTACTTGATGAAAGAATTCCTGTTATTGTTCAGGCAATGGTTGATAAAAAAGAGCATACGGGAGTTGTTTATTCTAAATTTCCAGCACCAAGAGATATTGTAAAAATAATAAGAGAATCTGCTTATGATAGTGAAAGATATATTGAAGCATTTCTCAGAGAATATGCTGAAGATGGAACTGTATTCCCTGATACATCAAGTCCCGTTGTTATGTCCAGAAATTATTCAAGATGGTCAAATGAAGAAGTTGAAAATTTAGCAAGTATTGCTCTTTTTGCTGAAAGAGAGTTAAAGCATCCAATAATAATGGAATTTGCAACTTACGGTAATTCTGGAGATTGGCAGTATAATCTTCTTCAGGCAAGAAAATTAACCCGATTATCTGATTCTGAAAAGTTTCAGATGCCTGAATTACAAGATAAAGGGTTAATTGCATCAACACATGACTTAAATGGAACTGGTGATTTTACAGGCGAAGCATTTTCAATTACTCATTATTATGGGGTAGATGGCGTTGATGCAGATGGTCTGGAAGAATTTGATAAAAGTCATCCTGAAGGATATGTTCTTGTAACGCCATATCTTCAATTTTACTGCACACATCTTGATAATTGGACACCTAATAAAAGGGCTGTTGTAGCTTATACAGATTTAGGAGAACATCACGACATGGAAGTTTCAAGAAAGAAAGGAATCTTGTATCTTAATGCAAAAGATTCGTTGAGTCAGCCATTTTATGGGGGAAGGGAACACGAACATAGATACCCTATTGAAACTGGAGAAAGGCTTAGAGTTGTAAGTGATGGAGAAAAAGGATTTATTTTCAATTTGTCAAGAGAGTAATTCTGTGCGAAGCACAAGGTGGGGGTTCTCGCCTCTGTCCTTCGGACATTTAGTCTGCTTCGCAGATATTTATTGGAAACGGAAATTTTACTTTGATTTTTTGCCTTCGGCATCGTTGCACTAAAAATCAATCCTTCGGAGAGTTTAACAAGGATTATACACAATCAAACTTTTAATTTAAAGGGGGTGCAGGTGAGTTGCTGATGCAACAGATAGCCTTTCGCTAATCGCTCAAGGTTTTACCTCCCACCACTCTCCCCGCCCACCACCCCTACTACTAAGCAAAAATTTTCTAAACGAATTTGGGGGCAGACGAACGAAAACAAACCGAAAAGCTTATAAATAAGATAATCTTACCAATAATATAAACTTACAGGAGGATAAAAATGGAAAATATTGAAATAACAAGTATGAGTTCAAGAGGGCAAATAGTAATACCTCAAAGTCTAAGAGACAGATTGAGAATACATGAAGGAGAGAAATTTGTAGTTATCGGAGAAGATAACACTATTGTCTTAAAGAAACTTGAAATGCCTTCTTTTAGCGGAGTAGATAAACTGCTCAAAAAAACAAGAGAATTCGCAAAAAAGAGAGGATTAAAAGAAGCAGATGTATCTGAAGCTATAAGCGAAGCAAGGAAAAAATGAGAATAGTTTTAGACACGAATGTATTCATCTCAGGAATATTCTGGGAAGGAAACTTTTGTTCTCAAATCATAGACAAATGGAAAAGAGGAAAGTTTCAGCTAGTAAGTTCTCCTCAACTTATTGAAGAATTGGTAGAAACTCTTAGAAGCTTCAAGATTTCTATGGATGAAGAATTAATTGAAGAATGGAAAAATCTTATCATAGAAAACTCAATGATAGTAGATCCTATTGTAGCGATACAAGCAGTAAAAGACGACCCAGAAGATGATAAGTTTGTTGAAGCTGCGGTTTATGGAGAAGCAGATTTTATCGTAAGCCAGGACAAGCACCTTTTGAAACTGAAAGAATACAATAAAATCAGGATTTTAAAGCCAGAAGAAGCTGTTTTGATTCTTTAATTTTTGGCTATCTTCCACAATAACTCAAAGAAATTCATATTACTCTTTACCGCTTCTTCGCTCTTAATCATAAATCCAAATGGCTCTTCAAGCCAAACAATCGTAACAACTCTATTGCCATAAATCATAACCATAGAAGGAAAATCATAAGTTTCAGGCAAAAACTTCATTTCAAGAAGTTTAAGATTTTCTTTTCTCTTTTCTTGTTTAACTCTTTCGCTGTAAATCATTTTAACCTTTATCTTTAATCTTGCTCTTTCTTTATTCCAATGCTTTTGATAAAAAGGAAACATCTCTTTAAACCTGCTTTCTGCACCATAGCAAAAAAGCTCTTTCTTTTCGTTTAAAATATCTTCAAAAATAGATTTTATTCCATTCTTGCCTCTAAAGACAAAAGCATCTTCTTGCTTCTGGCTTTTTTGGTATCTGGATTTAAGTTCTTCTATTGTTTTTCCTAGTTTATCTTGCTTATCTTTTAGAATTTCTTGAAGTCTTTGAGGATTTACAGCTTCAAAGACTTTTTTATTATTCTCTGAAATATAAGAAACAAGACCTTTTTCAATAAGTCTTTCAAGAGCATCATAAACATTAGTCCTATTTACAGCAGATTTTTTAGTTATCTCCCCTGCTTTGCTTTTTCCAAGCTCAAGCAAAGCTAAATATACTTTTGCTTCTGTATTTGATAATCCAAATTCTTGCAGTTCTTCTGTATTCATACAATAAAGAGAGTTTAGTTTATATTTAAACATTACTATTTTGTTGCTATTAGGATTACAACAAAGACTTATATACCTCATATGTTTATTGTCATTAAGAAGTGGTTAAATAAACTACTCAAGAGGAAAACTAAAATGACAAGACAAATAACACCTGAAGAAGATAGAAGATTAGATATGTTTGACAAGACTGAAAAGATTGAATGGAAAAGATTACATATCCCTATATTACCATTAAATTATACAAGAAAATTCTATGAAATGATTAATAAAAAAAAAGTTGAATTGATTTCAAAATATCTCAAATCACAGAAATTTTAATATATGATTTAGTATATCTATGCCAAGAATGGACTCATACCACATCAGAACAAGGGAAAAAGACAAGCATGATCCAATGGGATTAAGCGTCTATACTTTAGATTCCATCTATGTGCCTGATAAAACAGTATTAGTTGGCATAGTCAAACAAAAAGATTTGAAAGTGATGGTAATAAATTATTCTAAGATAGGTTATTGCAAAAGGGCTCAGCAAATTGTTGATGGGAACAGATATGGAGTTCAAGGAATTGTTGTCGGAGAACCATTTGATCTAGAGGAGAAAGTTGTGCAGGCAATAGCATTGAATAAACATGGGTCAGTAATAAAATTACCAAGAGAGTATGATGATTCAACTAAGGTATTAGTTGAAATATTATCTGGGAAATATACAAAACGAGATTGGAAAGCAGTTGCAAGAAAATGGCTGCTGCCTTCTTAAGGGAAATCCATCTCATAAGCCCTTACAACAAGTGACCAAGATCCAAATGCATCTATATCTATAGGAGATGAAGAAGATGTATATCTTTTTCGACTGATATTTCTGCTCGCTTCTGCAGTGACCATCATATCCAATCTAATATCTAAAGAATCTGCTGTGTCACATCTTTCTGCAACACTTACTGCTTCTACTATCAATCCATATCTCTTCAAATCTCTGGAATATGCTTCCCAGACTAATTCTGCTTCTTTTGGATCCTTATAATGGTCAAATTCCATACTGTTTGAGAATATATTCTGTTTTATAAACATTTCCAACTTAACCATATTCTTTTACTTGATTGAAATTTGCCTTTTATATAAATCACTTTTTTCTAATTCAATCTTCCCAGCCTTATGCCTTACAATGATAGAGAACAACAATAAAGTCAGGTTGTCGACATCAATGCCTTTTTTCTTTTTTTCTTCTATCAAGATTGTGTAGATCATGCTGTTTAGCAGATCCTTTGGAAAAGGATTAGCATGCGTTATTCCAGATATATTGTTGTAGATATGGTATAACAATGAATTTGCAATACTATGCTCTGGCTCTCTCAAAGAATCAGAGAGCTTTTTCAGCTTCTGGATCTCATCATAGATGACCCAGCGCATAGACATTATTGTGTGTCCCATTTTCACCCCATTTATTTGTTAATTAAAATCAGATCAGAACTCATTTATATATCTCACAGCAGAATGTCCAGTGGTCAAAGAAGTATTTTACTTAAATAAGTAAGATTTGCAAAAGATTGTAGATATAACCAGTCAGGATTATTGCCATTGTAACAACTAAAAAGAATATCATGATTAATTTAAGCTTCATTGCCCTTCTTAAGATGACTGCTTCTGGAAAACTTAGTCCAGATATAGCCATCATAAAAGCTAAAGCTGTGCCTATAGGAACCCCTTTCTCAAATAATACTAATGCAATAGGAACAATTGCTGCACAACTCCCATACAAGGGCACTCCTAAAATTACTGCAATTGGAACTGCAAATATGCCTCCTTTGATTATTATTGATTGAATCACTTCTGATGGCACGTAATTATGAATAACTGCCCCAACCCCAACACCTACTAATATCCATAACCATAATTTTCGGGTTATAGACAATGATTCATTCAGCCCAAAATCCAATCTTTTTTTAAGACCTTTAAATCTTATTTCTTTTTTAGTATTATTAGTAGAGACAAGGTCTTTCACTAAATATTTCTCAAGATTCATCTTTCCAAGAATCAGCCCAGATATTGTACCTATCAATATTCCACTTATTACATATGCTAAAGTTATTTTCCATCCAAAAAATCCGAACATTAATACTACTAAATATTCATTTACTAAAGGGGAAGTGATTAAAAATGAGAATGTAACACCAAGGGGTATTCCTGCTTCTAAAAAACCCAGAAAGATCGGAATTGAAGAACATGAACAAAAAGGGGTTATTGCTCCAAAAAAAGATGCAATAAGATTACTTGTGCCATACTTTTTGCCGCTTATCCATCTTTTTATCTTATTTTGAGGTAAATAGGTTCTTAGGAATCCTATAATAGATATCATCACAAACAGAAGCAATATGATCTTGATAGAATCATAGATAAAAAAATTAAGTGTTTCAACCCATTTTATTGTTGGGTTTAGTCCTATAATTGAGTACAGTATCCAATTTAAAATTTCTTCTAGCATTTCTTATCTTTAGAATCCTGACAACAACAGCACTTCTTATTCTTAGATCTCTTTTCAAGTTTAGTATCAAGTTTAGCTGTTAATCTACTAAAAAATCCCTTTTTCTTTTTTGCCATCTTAATCCTCCAACAATTTCTTAATCTTATCTTTATCTTTGATACAACACATCAGATATTTGGCTTTTTTATTTGTATTGATAATGCCAGCCTGCTTTAATATCTGTATATGCCTAAAGATTACAGATTGATCCCTTTTTAGAAGTTTACTCAATTCACAAATACAAGTGCATTGTCCCTTTTTCATAAGGTATTGGATAATCCTTAATCTTATAGGTTCACCTAAAGCCTTGTATAATCTTGATTTATACTCTAAATTATTCATTTGTATATTTGTGCATATCTACAATTATATAAATCTTTTCATTTTGATTATTAAAATCGAATTTTTCTGCAATTTAGTTAAGATTGATTAGACATAATCCTATCTACAACATCATAAGCCTCCATCACATCCTTTTCATCAGAGGTTGTGTTGCCTATGATTGTGAACAGATTGCATTTTTCTGTGAGATTATTGATTTTTTCAAGAATATTCTTTACGATCTGTTTGGTTTCGTTTTTTTCAAAACCAGAGAAAAGAGAAGATATTGATGAGACTAACAATACCTGAATCCTGTGATATCTTATGAAAGATTCTGCTGTACTCAGCCTTGCATAAAGGTCATATGGCAGGCCTGTCCTGACACAGAATATGTTATCATAGAAGTTTATCTCATTCAGATCTCCTAGATCCATCCTATGAGGATCAAGAAAATTGATTGTGTCAATAAAAAGAATCCTTTTAATTCCATTCTGGTACAAAGATGTGCATAAGTCAAGGAAGATCATTCTAATCTCTTTTCTTGTACCATTTATTGGAATAGCTCTGCCTAATTGAAGGTTCAGTTGGTTCATTATTACCTCCATTTAAATGAATTAATCTGAATTTTTCCGAATTCCAAAAGTTTAAATATGAGTGGGACCACCCATCACTTAGAAATACCTTGTTGAGGGGCTTTTCTTTAGTGATGGGCAATCCCATCATTTCTTTAATCAGAACTCATTTATATATCTCACAGCAGAATGTCCAGTGGTCTTGAATACAACATGAATAAAACATTTGTTTTTTAATGTCTTTATTTAGTTACCTATGTTAAATCAAACAAAGAGAAATAACAAAAATTTGACAAATATTAATATGCTCGTCCTGTTTAGATGCCAAATGCATCTTAACATGCTCAGAAATCAAGAAGTGATTTCTGACATATCCCCATGCTAAAGCAGAGGGTATTACGGACTCGCATTAGTGTTGTCAAATTTTTGGGATTGAAAATTCGATTCGATCCTGTATCTTCATTCTAAAGAATGAAGTATTAGGATCGAATTTTCAATAAATCCATAAGCAAAGTATAATAGAATTAAGCCTTTGTGCTCCCTAACCTTTCTTAACTGTCAATCCTATCTTTTTGTGGCAAACCTCATGCTCCTTATCAATCTTATTGTCATATTCCTTATGATTCCTATGCCACTCATCATGCTCTTTTTGAGTAATGACTTTGTTCTTCTTAAGTTTTTTGTCCATATCACCACCATATTTTCATATATTTATAAATCTTATGCAATCCTATGGCTGCGTTGAAAATCTCCTACTTCGCTGACCATAACCCCATAATGAATCATGGGAACATGGTCAGCTACGTCCAGCCATGCCATGTTTGCCTACGGCAAACAATGGCAAACATGGCACGGACGGAGACTTTTTCAACGC
>JBDROB010000046.1:0-37148 GCA_043810355.1 Candidatus Woesearchaeota archaeon | reverse complement strand
TGCGTTGAAAATCTCCTACTTCGCTGACCATAACCCCATAATGAATCATGGGAACATGGTCAGCTACGTCCAGCCATGCCATGTTTGCCTACGGCAAACAATGGCAAACATGGCACGGACGGAGACTTTTTCAACGCAGCCACAAAAAACAAAAATTTTATAAACTCTAGGCTATTTTGCTATGTATGGTTGTGGGAAATCAAATTGGAAATAGTGAATCTACACCATCAGTTCTTAGAAATTTTCATCCAGGTCATAGGGCATATGCTGTTCATGGCAGGATGAGAAGGCATTTAGAATTTGAAGATATTGATTCAGTGCATGAAGATGGTCTAGAAACCTTTCTTCCAAAAGACACTCCTTATGCACAATCTAGAAATTTGCCTCAAGGAGTAGTTGTCCATTCACATTCACAAAAACCTTCATTTGATGTAGAGGGATTCGAAGCTGGTATTGAAGAATACAGAAGGCAGATAGAATATGAAAAAGCATATGGTCATTTCTTGATTGATCTTAAGGCTGCTTTAATTGATGAATTGAGTCAAATAGAAATTGATCATTTGGCAGAAGAAGTACCTCTTAACATGCTTCCAGAAGATAAGATTGCAGCCAGAGCCAGCCATTTGAGAAAGAAAGCTCATTATCATAGGACTAATGGGAATGATGGTTATTGGTCAAATCCAAGACCTGGATATAGATGGCATAGAAAGAGATTGAAAGGGCATTTAGGAAATGGATTTGTTCATGCATCAGTAAGGAAACTGCCAACTGATTCAGCAAGTTATGATGGAATCCATGTATTGGTTGCAGATAATGATTATGAAGGTCCTGAAAGCACTTATTCTGGACAAAATAATCAAGCAGTATTGGATGAAATCAATAGCAGACATTCAAACAGATCATTAAATCCTTGCTTGAGCAGGCATAGTCTGGGAGTATATACTAACCCAAGACAAGCAGTTCAAGTTGCAAGAAAATTAAGTAGAATATTAGGTATTACATTTCCAGATCCAGTGTTTGAGTCATTAGAAGACCATCCAGAACTGACAGGAGATTATAGGGGTTCGCCTGAATTAGAGGAACATTATGGCAATCATTGGGCAAGTAGGCGGCTTGATAATGCCCAGCCAGTCCCTGATTTCATAGAAATACCAAGTCTGCCTCATCAAACTTTTAGTGATACATTTAGTTTAGCTTCAGGTTATGCTGTTGACCCGAATAGTGGTCTTATTGAAAGAAGAGATTCTGCATAAATCCTGATTCTCCCAAATATTATTTAAATTCCAGATTCTTTTGAGCATATATGAGGGGTGAAATATTTGTTTTCTCAGTTTTAACTGTGATTCTGCTTATTTCATGCTCTCAAGAAGATGATTCTTCATCCTCTTTGGAAAATGATGTTAAACTAGACTATGAGGTGAGTATAATGGATGATTTGATAATTTCAAGCCCTGCTTTTGAGAACAATGGTGAAATTCCATCAAAATACACTTGTGATGGAGATGATGTAAATCCTCCTCTGGATATTGAAGGCATACCAGATGGAACAAAAGAATTGGTTTTGATTGTTGATGATCCTGATGCTCCTGTTGGAAATTGGGATCATTGGGTTGTGATCAATATTCCTCCAGATCTTTCAACTATTGAGGAGAACTCTGTTCCAGGCACTGAGCTGAAGAATGACTTCAAAAAGACATCTTGGGGAGGACCTTGCCCTCCAGGAGGAACACACAGGTATTTCTTCAAGGTATATGCATTGGATATTGAGCTGAATCTGGGAGCAAGCTCTGATAAAAAAGATGTCGAATCAGAGATGGAAGAGCATATCCTTGCAAAAGGGGAATTGATTGGTGTATATTCAAGAAGATGATACGAATTTGTGAATAACAAACCTGATTTCAACAATAACCTTTTTAAATACATAAGTATTTTCATCAGCTATGAGAATAGCAATATTTGACTGGGGAACATTGGATAAGGTTGTTAGACATCCAGAAGAACACCAAACCTTAGTAGGTAAACCTTTTAGAGTTAATGAAACTGTTAACCTAACTCCAAATCCAATGACTAACACTTATACTCATCATGGAACTGTTTACTGTGCTTCAATGCCGACAATCCCTAATGAAGATATTCCAAAAGAATTCAGAGGAGAATATGATTTTCTGCCTGTTGTAACTGATTGGCATAAATTTGATGAAGATATGTTATTAGCACATCTAGGTTCTTCATATATGCCTGAGTTCTTGGCAATTGACAGGAAAAGTATTAAACCAGATAATATGGGTCTCAGCAGACCATATGATTTTCCGCCTGAGTCATTAAGATTTGTTAGTGTCCAATATGGAAACCAAACTGCTGAAGAAGGTAGAATTGAGATAGTACCAGGTTATGCAAATTTCCAAGTATTGAGGGAATTGAGAGATGTTGTTGACAAGATAACAGGTAGATATGATCAAAGGCAATTAGCAAGAAGTGTTTTAGAAGCTACTAGCGGTTATCCTGATCATATCATACCATTAAAAGAACATGGTGAAAGGGAATCTTTCCTGCATATGGGTGATAGGGAGCATGTTGTTAGGACAACTCCTTTTAGTTGTGGTAGAGATTAAATTTAACAAGTAGAAATTTCTTATCATATATTTTTTTAAATTCATACAAAGTTATTCTTACATCCAACACTAAGTAAAATATAAAAATTGCTTCTAATCGCCAGCTAGATCTTTAAGAACTTCTTTTTCATCAACTTTTGTTGATGATGGTCTTGATTGAGGCTTTTTCTCAGCAGGCTTAACAGATTTTTTTGGTTTAGTCTCTTCTTTCTTTACTTCCTTTTTCTCTTCTACTCTTGCTTCAGGTTTCTTCTCAATATCAACTGTTTCTTTTTCTATTTTCTCAACTTCTTTTACTTTTGATTCCTTTGACTCTGCTTTTACATCAACTATTTTCGAATCAACCTTTTCTTTTTCATCTTTCTTTGTTTCTGCTTTTTTCTTTTTAGCATCTTTAACTTTCTCTTTTGGAGCTCCAACAATCTCTGCTGTGACAACACCTTTATCATCTTTTCTTGCCTCAACTTTCAAATGATGTGGAGGATTCCTTATGCCATTCTCCCAAATCTTAAGATTAAGGTATTTTCCGATCTTGAGTTTGTCCCCTTTCATATGTTTAAGCAAGAATTCTCTTAATCCAGAGACTGCCCTGTTAGTCTTCTTATAGTTCTTGGCTTTGATAAAATATTTTCTAAGCGGGACATTATATGTCCTTTCCAATACAATCTTTGCCTCTGTTTCTTTCTCTTTAGCCATTTTATTTAACCATCAGGATTATGCTTTTGTTTTTGTCCTTCTCCAGCTTCTTTTTACAGCAGTATGCCTGCCTGGATGGACTCTTCTTCCAACCCCATATATTTTTGGGACTGTCCAGAATGGTGCCCATCTTGTTTTCTTATTCAGCTTGATCAGCCTTTTCTTTCTTGAAGGATGTTTTATTCGTGCCATTTTTGTTCTTTATTTCTTTTCTTTCAATTACCTTTTTTTTATGATCTTTTTTAATAAAAATTTTTTACTTTCTTTTAATCTTAAACTCCCTCTTCTCCCCCTTCCATCTCCTTGAGGATCATCTTGAGGGTCTCATCATCAATCTTGTCAATCCTTTTTGCAGCAATCAGCTGGTATAGTACAGCAAGCAACTGCATTGACTTTTCTGGATATGCTGCCTTTATGTTTCCATACCTTGATATTGCCTCTTTTGTGAGTCTTTGTTTCACAATGCTCTCAATCTGCTGAACTTGTTCTTGAGCTTGTGTCTCTTCTTGTGATTGGTTGATTTGTGACTGCAATTCTTCAAATTTTTTTTGTTTGATTGCCTCTAGTCCATCCATTTTATTTAGACTCTTTTAGATCAGGTTCTTTCTTCTCTTCCTCTTTCTTTTTTACATCTTTTTCTTTATATTCTGCTTTTTGCTCTTCTTTTTTCTTATTCTCTGTTTCTGGCTTCTCTTTATTTACTTCTTTCTGAGATTCTTGTTTTGGTTTTTTCTCATCCTTTTCTTTGACTTCCTTTATATCTTCCTTTTTTTCAGCCTGTTCAACCTTTTTCTCAACTATAGGTCTTGGTCGAGATTTTTTATCTTCAATATAAATCTTAGTTGATATCTTATCAAGCAATGATCTTCCTTTTGGTGCAATGATCCTTCCTCTGTGGACTCCTTTCTCAACCTTTTGTATCAGTTCAGCTTTTTCAAGCTGTTGAAGGCATTTCCTGATTATGCTTCCTGATCCTTTATAAGTATGTTCTGGCCTTACTCCTCTATTTTTCTTTCCGCCAAACTTGCCTCTTAATTTTGAAGTGCCTATTGGCCCTAATTTGTAAACCTTTCTTAGAATAGCAGCAGCCCTCATATACCACCAATCTTTATCAACAGGTGGTCTCTGCTTAAAATGACCTGTTTTTACATATCCAGCCCATTCTGGTGGCTCTATCTCTTTGATCTTCTTCAGTTCTTTTGCAGTTTCTTCTATCAGTTGGTTTGGATCTGCTGCATATATAGTTGCCATCTTATCACCATAATCATTGCTCATCATGCCTTACGGCATTAGAACCGCTACTAAGTAGCGTGTATTAACAAAAGTAAATAGATATCAGTTTATAAAGCTTATTATTTTTTATGGAAAATATAGAGTTCTGAGAGGTATACTTTAAATTTTATTAATGGCTTAAAAACAAACCTTATATACCCTTTTTCATTCATATTCCATAGGGGTGATTAATCTAGAATCTAAACCTGGAAATGTAGATGAAATGATCAAATTCAAAAAGACACCAAATTCAGCAGAGGAGATCAAGAATATTCTCCATCCTGTTGTGAACAAGTGGTTTTTCACAAGATTCAAGGAGTTTTCTCTCCCTCAATTGTATGGTGTCTTGGATATTCATTCCAGGAAAAACATACTTATCAGTGCTCCGACTGGAGCGACTAAGACACTCACTGGTTTTCTTTCAATCCTGAATGAGCTGATTGACAGCTCTGAAAAGAAAATTCTTGATGACAAGATTTATTGCGTATACATATCTCCTTTAAAGGCATTGAATGAGGATATCAAGATAAACCTAATTGAGCCTTTGAAAGAGATGGAAAAGATTGCTGGCAAAGACTTCAATATCAGGGTTTCAGTTAGGACTGGTGACACTACACAGAAAGAAAGGTCGCAGATGCTGAAAAAACCTCCTCATATCCTGATCACAACACCTGAGTCATTGGCTATACTGTTGACATCGCCAAAATTTGTCGAGCATCTTAAGGATGTTCAATGGTGCATCATTGATGAGATACATTCACTGGCAGAGAACAAGAGAGGTGTCCACCTATCCCTGTCATTGGAAAGGCTTCATGATTATTCAAAGGCAATGACAAGGGTCGGATTGTCAGCTACAATCTCTCCTATTGAGGAGATTGCAAAGTTTCTTGTTGGATTTGAGGATCCAAAGAAAAAGATAGAGAGGCCATGCAGTATTGTCGATGTCCAATATATTAAAGAATTAGACATAAAAGTCTTGAGCCCTGTTGACAATCTGATAACTACTCCTCACGAAGTCTTGCATCAAAAGATGTATGAATTGATTGATAAATTAATCCAGGAACATAGAACAACTTTAATTTTCACAAATACAAGGGCAGCAACTGAGCGTGTTGTCAACCATTTGAAGGATAAGTTTCCTAAAAATTATACAGAGACTGCAGAGGATGAGGAGTCAAAAGGCATAGGAGCCCACCATGGTTCATTGTCTCCAGACCACCGCCATAATCTTGAGAAAAGGTTGAGGGAGGGAAAACTCAGATGTGTTGTCTCTTCAACTTCTTTGGAATTAGGCATTGACATAGGATACATTGACTTGGTCATTCTTCTTGGATCCCCGAAATCTGTCGCAAGGGCATTGCAGAGGATCGGAAGGTCTGGCCACAGGCTTCATGAGAAGGCAAAAGGAAGGATAATTGTATTGGACAGGGATGATCTGGTTGAATGCTCTGTATTATTGAAATCAGCTATTGAAAAAAAGATTGATAGGATCCATATACCTAAGAATTGCCTGGATGTGCTGGCACAGCAGATATTTGGGATAGCGATTGCAGACAATATCCACATTGAGGATTTGTATAATATGGTCAGGAGATCATATTGCTACAGTAATCTGGACAGGAAGGATTTCAGGGATATCTTGGATTATCTGTCTGGAAAATTTGCAGATCTGGAGGACAGGCATATCTATTCAAAGATTTGGCATAATGAAGAGAATGGCATGATTGGCAGGAAAGGAAGGATGAGCAGGGTGATTTACATGACTAATATTGGCACAATCCCTGATGAATCTTTTGTCACAGTTAAGGTCGGGAACCAGATCATCGGGAAGCTGGATGAGGGTTTTCTTGAAAAGCTTAAGAGGGGGAATGTGTTTGTATTGGGTGGAGAAAAATATGAGTTCCTCTACTCAAAAGGCATGGTTGCTTATGTGAATGCATCAGTTTTCAGGCCTCCTACAATCCCTTCATGGGTTTCAGAGTCGCTTCCATTGAGCTTTGATCTTGCAATGGACATCGGCAAATTCAGGAGATTGATGTCTGACAAGTTCTGCACGAAAAAATCAAAGGATGAGATAATTGATTTTATTCTTGAATATCTTTATGTTGACAAGAATGCTGCCAACTCCCTATACCAGTATTTTAAAGAGCAGTTCAATTATATTGGGATACCAGATGATAAAAGATTGATAATTGAATCATATGATGATGAAAAGTTCAAATATATTATTTTTCACGCACTTTATGGAAGAAGGGTGAATGATTGTCTGAGCAGGGCTATTGCATTTGCAATATCAAGGTCTCAGCACAAGGATGTTGAGCTTGGCATATCTGACAATGGGTTTTATCTCAGGACTGAGAAAAGAGTCAATGTCATGCGGGCTATCAAGCTGATAAAACCAAAAGAGTTTCACAAGATATTAAATAATGCCATAGAGAACACTGAAGTCCTGAAGAGAAGGTTCAGGCATTGTGCAGCAAGGTCATTGATGATCCTGAGGAATTATATGGGAAGGACAAAGAGGGTCGGCAGGCAGCAGGTCTCTTCGATGATCCTGATAAATTCTGTTAAAAGGATTGATCCTGATTTTTCAATCCTGAAAGAGGCAAGAAGGGAAGTCTTGGAAGACCTTATGGATATTGACAATGCCCAGTTGATAATTGACTCAATTGAGGATAAGAAGATAAAATTGAAAGAGTTGAATGTCACAATCCCAAGCCCGTTTGCATTCAATCTT
This sequence comes from Candidatus Woesearchaeota archaeon, assembly GCA_043810355.1. Taxonomy (GTDB): domain Archaea; phylum Nanobdellota; class Nanobdellia; order Woesearchaeales; family JAGVYU01; genus JAZDHV01. Next base: position 29,831 of record JBDROB010000046.1, on the reverse strand, counting down.
GTCGCTATGGGCTATACTGATATGATGAAGATTGATGACAAGATGGAGTTCTTGAAAAGGATGCATGAGCTTGTGCAGAAAAAGATTATCTTGAACAAAGGAAAGAAGGGAGAAAAGCTTGATGAAGATGAGGAGTTTGACTACAACAAGTTCTACGAAGAGCTTGAGCAGAGAAGGCAGGATCAGAAAGATGAGGTCAAGGAGCATCTGAAATTCCTGACTTGGAACCTGAAAAAGGTTCCTGTCTATGCAAAAGAGGAGATTGTTGACTTGATTGAAGGCAAAGATGAGCCAAGCCAAAGGTTTGTCACAGAATTTAATAAATATAAGGATGAGATAAAAAAGGATTGGCCTAAGGAATTGGTTGAATTTGTTGCTAAAAAGATTAAATGAGGTGCTATATTGATTTTAACAATCAATTCAGAATTCGAATCAATATTGCATCCATCTCGAATTCCTAAAAGATTAAAAAACAATCAATTAAAAAAAATCAATTAAATGAATATTTGAGATCATGATTATAGAATGAAGAAAGTTAAAAATCAGATTAGTATCGAATTTCAATGGTTTCTAAAATTGAATGAAATTCGGAATTAGGATATGATACCAAGAGGAAATACCTACCATTAGCTTTAAAAACTCAAATATATTCTCGAAAGCTATGAAAGATATACCTCCTCATTTTCAATTGATAGATTCATTTCCTAAAGATATATCTCCTTATTTAGGGGATTATCATATTGATTATGGATGCGGAAGAGGATTGCTTTTGGAATTGGTTGGCAGAAGAAAACCAGAGACTGCATTTGCTGGCTATGACCCTGATGCTGAAAAGATCGGGTTTGCAAGGTCCCACTGTAAACTTCCAAATGTATCCTTTTTTGATACCTTGGAATCATTGTCACAGGATGCAGATTCGCATAAAGGGGCAGACAGTGTCACAATGGCATTTCTTCTGCATATGGAAAAAACTGAGACCAATGCTGACCTGTTCAAGAAAGTCTATTCATTGCTGAAGCCAAGGCAGCCTTTCATTGTATTGGATTATCACATGGTTGGAAAATCTCCACAGGAATTTGATAGTCTTTTCACTGCTGAGACAGAACTGGCAGAGATTGAAAGATTAGGCCATGAGGCAGCATATACCCAATACACTTCAGGAGGGCTTGATGAATGTGTTGCTCTTGGAATGAGAGCTGGTTTCTTGCCAATCAGGAGAGAAAAGATGTTTGACAAGTATTTCATGTGGATTGGAGTAAAATCATGAATATAATCAAATCATAATGGCTCTAATATCTTCTTTATCCTGAACTTCTCATCAAACTGCGCCTGTTTTACAGCCCTATATCTTGATATAATATTATGGACAAATTCAATATTACCCTTAATATTGTCGATGAACTCAATCTCTACATCCTTTATCTTCATCCCTGACAGTTCGATTGTGATAGACCCTGTCTTAAAGAATGTGTTGAAAAATCCATCATCTGAATATGATACCCTTACAATGTTCTTGAAAGGGACTTCATGTGATTCAATAAAAACAAGGAAAGCGCTCTCAGTCATGACCATCTTGTCCCAATAGAATTTATATACTGTCTTTCTTGTTATGATATAGTTCATCAATAATAATATCATGAACAGTCCGAACACTACTGCCCAAAAAATTATGAAGAATGATTTTGAGTCAACCTGCACACCAAATTGATTGAATACTTCAAGTATTGAATCTATCACTTTGATATAATAAATATAAATAAATAAGAGTGAAATGATCAGTAAAGCAGTTAATAATTTAAGGAAGTTCTTCAGGAATATCTTTGCAATGTTTGGCTTTAGTATATGGACATCCTGATTGTTTAAATCTATCATTTTATATGATTTCAATGTCTTTAATTAATAAAATTTCCTATTTTAAACCTAAGATTTATTAATAAAGACATCTTCCAGTTGAGCATGGAAATCAATAAGGATATTGAATTATTTGATTTGGCAATTTATCTTAGGGAAAAAAACATCCTTATAATCTCAGACACTCATATTGGTTTTGAAGAAGCTTTGAACAAGCAGGGTCTTCTTGTTCCAAGATTCCAGTTCAAGGATATAATCATTCGGCTTGAAAAGATATTCAATGGGATCAATTCAAAGTACAAAAATGATGAGTTTGATAATATCATAATCAATGGTGATATCAAGCATGAGTTTGGCAGAATTTCTGAGACAGAATGGAGGCACACTCTAAAGTTGATTGACTTTCTTCTTAAGAAAACAAATGAAATCATTCTTATCAAAGGAAACCATGATACAATTCTTGGTCCAATTGCAAAGAAAAGGAAAGTCAAGGTTGTTGATGAGTTTGTAGTTGATGATATATTGGTTCTCCATGGAGACAAGATCCCGAAAAACCTTTCAAGAAGAAAACAAATAAAGACAATTATTATTGGCCATGAGCATCCAGCTGTTTCTTTGGAAGAGATGGGAAGGATGGAAATATACAAATGCTTTTTATTAGGCAAATTCAAGAATAAGGATCTGATAGTCCAGCCATCTTTCAATCTGGTCACTGAAGGCACAGATATATTGAAACAAAATCTTCTCAGCCCTTTTTTAAAAGATATAAAAGACTTTAGGATCCTTGTTGCAGGTGAAGAAATCTATGATTTTGGGAAAGTCAAGGATTTGATAAAACAGTAATTTTCTTTATCAAGAACCACCAGTCACCGCTCTTGACTCGCTATAGACTGGTGGAAAGAGGAATTCTACCCTCTATATATTGGAGGAGGTTGATCTTTGAATTGCTCCCAATATGTGTAGAACTGCCATTCACATTCTCTTGCAGCATCCCAATTACAATTACCCCTTTGCACATTAGGAGAAGTAGGATATTCTTTAAAACAAAATTGAAAAGGTTTATGTCCAGTTTCTGTTCTATCTTCTAGATCAGGTCCACTTTGTACTATTTGAAGAATTATTTTAGGTTTGTCAGCTACTGGGGATTCAATAGTTCCTGGCAATCCATCATTATCAGGTCCAGTATCTTCTACTCTAACATATGCCATATTCTTGAATAATGAATGAACATTTATATAGTTTTCCTATGATTAATCGAACAAATTATCAAAATAATAGAAAGATTTATTAATATGTTCAGAATATAGCAGGTTTATCATCAGAAAATGAAAAATATTCAGCCATATATTCCAGATGAGATTGACAAAAAATTAGTAAATACTCTCTTGCTTAATTCCAAGACCACTCATAGGGAGATGGCAACTATTATTGGAATTGCAGTAGGAACTGTAAACACAAGGATAAAAAGGCTTGAAAGAGAAAAGATTATTCAACACTATTCAATCTTTGTTGATTATGAAAAGATGGGTTATAGTATTGAAGTGATCATAACACTTAAGATTAAAGAAGGCAAATTCCATGAGTTGAGCAAAGAGCTGATTGCAGATCCAAATATATATGTAATATATGATACAACTGGGGAGTTTGATGCAGAAGTTCTTGCAAGATTCCATAATAAGAGGCAGCTTGATTCATTCATAAAAAGATTGCAGCAGCATAATTCAATAGTCTCAACATCGACAAGACTTCTGTTAAACATAATGCGGGGAAAAGAAGTTAATTAGGATTAATTATCCCAAATTCAATTAAGCTGTGAGTAAACAACACTAAATCTCAAGGTTTCTCTGAGATTTCCATAACATTTGATAAAAAATGTTTGGAAATTTCTTAAATTTCCATAAAATTTATATATTAATCTTTTTATTATTGGTAAAAGGATGAAAAAAATCATTTTATTTCTGGTTTTTGCAATTTTTATTATAGGCTGCTCTGACACACCGACAGGGAATGTTGTAAAAGATGTTAATGCTGTTGGTCAAGAAGAATCTGCTGTTATTCCTTCTGATAAATGCTCTTTTAAGGAGATTGATGGTGAATTCAGGTTTTCCAGATTAGCTCCTACTATAATCTTTGATGGAACCACTTTTGGCGCTAAAATCACTAATCAAGAAAGCAGGGATTTGATCTTCAATATCAGAGTGGATATTCTTCCAAATGGTGACAAGAACCTGATGATCTCAAATTCTGAGGATATTCTTATTGAAGCAAACACTGAATTTGATGGATACATTTTGTTCTCTGATTATGAGCTAAAAGAATCTGATAAATGGTTCATGAAGATTTTGCCTCAAGAAGAGGTTTGTTAATTCCCACTCAACTTTCTGACAGCATCCAGATCAGCTTTTAATTCCGGATCATCTTCACTTTCTTCTCCTGAATTTTCTTTGATGCTGTTGAGAAACTCTTCAATCCTATCCATCCCTGCTGCAAGATTCTCATCTGTTCCGCCAAAGCTTATCCTAATGTGTCCAGGGCTTCCAAAAGGCTCTCCTGGAATCACAGCAACATATGCCTCTTCCAGAAGTTCTTTGGCAAATTTGGCATCATCTTTGACAGGGATTTTAGGAAATGCATAGAATGCACCTTCTGGCACAGGACAGGTGACTCCTTCCATCTCATTAAGTCTTTTCACGACAAAATCTCTTTTTCTTTTCAGGTCATCCATCCATTTTTTCAAGAACCCAAGGTCCTTGTCAAGCATATTGACCATTGTCTGCTGCACAATTGAGCTTGGATTAGATGTTGACTGGCTCTGAAGTTTGTTGCATGCCTTGATTATTTCAGCATCTCCAGCTAAATAGCCTAATCTCCAGCCAGGGATGCCATATGTTTTTGAGAATGCGCTTGTTATCACTGTTAGCTTTTTTATGTCTTTATTTAGTGATGCAATACTTATGTGTTTCTTGTCATATATCAGTTTGGCATATACTTCATCACTCATTACCATTATCCCTTTTTCAACTGCCAAATCTGCTATTTTCCTCAATTCATATTCTTCAATGACTGCTCCGCTAGGATTGCTTGGAGAATTTATGATTATCCACTTTGTCTTGTCTGTTATCTTTTCTTTGATTGCATCAGCTTTGATATGGAATTTATCATCAGTCTCTACAAATACTGGCACTCCTTGTGCAAGGCTTACAATATCAGGGTAGCTTACCCAATATGGTTTTGGGATTATTACTTCATCACCCTTGTTTATGGTAGCCATCATCAGATTGTATATAGTGTGCTTTCCCCCGCATCCAACCATGACTTGAGCAGGAGTATACTCCAGTCCAAATTCCTTCTTGAACATCTTTATTAGAGCATCCTTCATAGCTGGGCTTCCAGGCACTGGAGTGTATTTTCCTATTCCTTTTGTATTCAGAGCAGCTATTGCTGACTGCTTCATCTCTTCAGGGATCTCAAAATCAAGCTGTCCTGCTCCAAAATCAATGACATTTATTCCTTGTGCTTTCATCTCTTTTGCTTTTCCAGATATGGCTAATGTAGGACTTTCTTCTATCCTTGATATCCTTTCTGATATTATGTTTTTCATTGTAAGGAAAAAAACCAATATCTAGTATTTAAATATTACAGTTTCCATAATTAGAATATTACGAAATAGGCATTAAATAACAGCATCGAATTCCGAATTCATTAGAATTCCATAATCAATTGAATTCGTAACTTATCTATCTTTTAAGCTTTTCTTTTTTTATATTCTTTAACTTTAATATTATTTTTTTGTTATTAAAAATTAAATCTTTTAGGAATTCGATTTGGAAACACATTCACTTCGAATTCTGACTCAATCCTTTTTTTTAAACATATTTAAATTGTTTTTCCCTTTTTTACCTATCAAAAACCTTAACATTTATATATTAAAATGTCTAAGAAATAGGTAAAACAGAAGTTATATGAGAGTTTAGTGATTTAATTATAAAAAGTGGGTGGATTTAAGATTAAAAGAGGTAATGCATTAGTCTATGTAGTAATCTTTTTACTTTTAAATACTTCTATTGCTCTCTCTCAGGAGCAGGATCCTGAATCTGTTGATATACTGAGCCAATCCTCTGTTAATCTTGGCAGGTTTGGCCAATTAGTCCCATTAGATTTTGATGACATCTTCAGTGTGTCTGAAAAAGAGCATATGCTCTTGTTTGGGGATGATAGTATTATAACAGTATCGCCAGATGAAGTTTATTCAAGATCTAAGATCCTGATAACAATCAATCCTGGTTCTTTAAGGATTTCTGAATTCTTGAACATTTATGACAGCAAAGATATCAGGAGGCAGGTTCTTCTCATACCAGGATGCAATAATTCTGTGTGTGATAAACCAGTATCATTCGAATTTCTGATACCTCCTTCTTGGAAAGGTGATTATTATGTCAAGGCTGTCCAGCATCTAGGTACAGCTGTGTTCACTGCTAATTTTAGTGTTATTCCATTGCCATCTTTTTTTGCAACAGCTGGTGAAGTTGAAATCTGTGATAACAGTATTGATGATGACAATGACAGTCTTGTTGACTGCAATGACAGTGATTGTGTTATTGATCCTATCTGCACTCCAGGAAGTGTATATATTGACCATTTTGATGTCAATATATCTGACAATCTTAATATTAATCAATCTACTGTGAGAAATCTTGAATGGGATGAAAACAGCAGCTATAGGTCATCTGTCTCATTTCCATCTTACACTTATGGTGCAAATGCAATATGGAACCTGAATTTGATTGATGCAGACAATATGACTCCTGATTCTTCTGGCAATGAATGGAATTGTGATACTAGGCCTAATTCCAGATTATGGAATAATACTATTGTTGTTCCTACAATCCTAAATATCTCTAATGGGAAGTATGGGAATGCATTTGAGTTTGATGATCAGACTGATTTTATGTTTTGTGGACAGGATATACTGCCATTTGACTCAACTCAGGAAGGGATTACAGCCTCTGCCTGGGTAAAATATAATGGCCTGTCAAATATTGACCAATATATATTCTATGTTTCAAGGGAAAATTTCAGGATTTTTATACCTAGAAACACAAATGAGATAAGATGCAGGATAGAGGATGAGCAGAGATCTCCCAGAAATTGGAAAGAGACCGGTGCAGTCCAATTAGTTCAAGGAGAATGGCAGCATGTTGCCTGTGTATATGATCCAAATACTTTAAGCCTGAGTCTTTATTTGAATGGAACATTAGAATCTTCAGTTTTTGCCAATATGAGCAATTTCTATAATGACTTTTGGAGTAATTATTATTTTATTGGCTATTTTAATGGCTCAATTGATGATGCAATCTTATGGGACAGACCGATTGCAGATAATGAAATTACTGAATTGTATCAGGCAAGTGAAGAAGCTAGAACTCTTAATGAAGCAGAGACTGTTGTATTTGAATCAAATCTTATCTCTCCTGGATTCACTTTTTACAGTGTTCTTCCTGAATGGAATGATACATATGACAGAGTTAGTGTTGAAGTGAGTGTTGACAATGGAAAGATATGGGAAGTATTAAGAAATAATGAGTGGCTGACTCATAGAGGAAGGTCTTTCTTGCCATCTGATAACATCAAGTATAGGATAACAATATTTTCATCAACAACTTCCTTGGATTACATCAAGTTCACGTTCAATACAACTGCACCATCTGTTCCAATAGTTCCAGTTGGCCTTAATACAGGATGGATGAATTATTGGGATGGATCTGTGCCATTTGTGAATCTTGCATTCAAGTCTGGAGCATTTATAGCACCCCTTGATGAAATGGGTTATCCAATAGAAGTGCCTTATTGGAATGGAACTCATGATGTAGTTCCAGCAAATAAAATATTTATTAGCCATGAAGACGGAATGAATTATTATCCAAGTGGAAATTATACTCTTATTCTTGAGGGAAATGGGACATTTGAGATGCAGTGGGATTTGGTACAAGGTCGTACAACATTTACTTCTCCTGGAATTTATAATGTTGATATTGCACCAGATAAGGGTATTTATGTTGGAATAAAAACTTCTGACAAAAATGATCCAATTAGCAATATCAAATTTATCATGCCTGGATTTGAGGATGTCTATGAGACAGAGCCATTCTATCCTCCATATCTGGATTCATTCAGGAATGCAAGTGTAATCAGGTTTATGGACTGGAAAAATACAAATGGACAGAATATTGTTAAATGGCAGGACAGGATGCCTAAATATTATTATACACAAGGAGGAGTTATGTTCAGGACTGTTAATATTACTTCAATAACCCAGGCTCTTCCTAATAATTTCTCAGGCAATTGGGTGGATTTGGTCATAACTTCTGAGCCTCATGGATTGAGCACTGGCCAGCATGTCACAATCCATGATAATGATGCAAGGATGGTCTATACGGATAAGGCTGGAGCACAGCTTACAAAAACTTTGGAGGAATCTTCTCCTCTAGGCAATAGCCATGTTTTTATCATAATGGCTGATATTATCAATGATACTGCATTCAATATCAATTATAACAATATCTGGAAAAAGTATTGGCAGACTCCTGATGAAAATGCTGATTCTGGTTCAAGCTTGAGCCATCTAATAGAATTTGTAAATGATACTGGTGGATATTTGAATGTTGAATGGAAACCTGGGCCAGCCTATGAGTATCTGGTTGAATTTGTAAATGAAGTTGATGCAGATCCATGGATCACAATACCAGTCTTGGCAGATGATGATTATCTTTTGCAGCTAGCATATTTCCTTAACAATTCTCTTGAACATAACAGAAAAGTGTATATTGAGTATTCAAATGAGTTATGGAATTATGCTCCAGGTTTCAGTCAGGTCAGATATGCCGAAGCAAAAGGTAATGAGATTGGGCTTGGAACCAGGGGATATATTATAAGAAGATCTGTTGAGATCTTTGACATATTTGAGCAGGTTATGGGAAAAGATAGGATTGTCAAAGTGATTGCAACCCAGACAGGAAATGGTGGAGTCAGTGATGAGCTGCTGAGCAAATTAAGTGATTCTGCAATAAATCCAAAAGGTATTAGTGCCGATGCATTGGCTGTTACAACTTATTTTGCTCCAGAAATAAAGGATCATGAAGTGGCAAATATCACTGTTGATGAGATCATTGCAAGGGCAAAAGAATTGATCTACACATCAGAGAAAACCAGTCTTGAAAGTGAGAAAGCTGTTGCAGAAAAGTATGGTGTCAAGATGATTGCTTATGAAGGCGGGCATCATATGACAGATTATGGGACTCAACAGATAAACAAGGACAGGCAGGAGAAATATGAGCAGGCATTTCAAGATCCTAGATTTGAGCAGGTCTATGACGCTATGCTTGAGGTCTGGTCAGAAGCTGGTGGAGAGGAATGTGTTCTTTACAAGCATCAGGATGCAGGGATGTTCTGGGGCACAATTGACAAGCCTTATGATGAAGCATCCAAATCCTCCAGATTTAAGTCAATTGAAAAGCATATGGATGATTGGGCAGCTACGCAATCTCCAATCCCGACGTGTGCTGAAATTGGAGGCAGTGATTGTCCAATGATTGAGGACTGTACAGGATTTATATTAGGAGCGTCTGACACTGCCAGCTGCTGTTCTGTAGCAATATGCAATGATTCAGATGTTTTTACCAATCCAGGGGCAACTGAGCCCGGTTCTCCAACAGAAATATTCCCTTATGGAGTGCATGAAGGGGCAGATCTTCTTGATTATGCTGAAATAGCAGCCCTTGGAGTTAGCCATAAAAGAAATGCCGGTTGGATTTCTCTTTGGTGGAACCGCACAGATCCAGATTTAGACGAAATTTACAGTTGGAATTATTTTGATAATGAAATAGCTCAAGCGCAAGCAAATGGATTAGACCTGATGATCACAATAAAATCAAATAATATTCAGGATAGGGTTAATTGCGGTAATCCTCAGCTGCCAAATCCTTGTGATTGGGACAAGTATGAAAGATATTTAGCAGCGGCAATGCAGAGGTATGGCAGTAGCATAAAATATTGGCAGGTTGAAAATGAAGTTTCTGGAAATTATTATAGTGGAACTGCACAGGAATATGCAGAGCTTTTGTCATTCACTTACCCTATTATAAAAGCAAACTGTCCAGACTGTGATGTCTTGATAGCAGGGATGCCTAAATTTGAAATACCATCTGCTCCTGTAACATATTATACTGATGTCTTAGATTCACTGGAGGCAGATCCAAATTGCACAGGTGGATGCTTTGATATTTTTGATGTGCATGTCCCTGGATTAGAAGGATTATTTGATGAAACAGATGACATGCATAATGGCTCTTATAATTTCTTGGCTTCTTATGGCTGGCAAGACAAACCAATTTGGTCAACAGAATTTGGTCCTTTAATAGACCTGACCGGAGCACAAATCATGGAAGATGAACTGATTAAGTTTAATGTATTAGGACTTTATTCTGGTTTTGAAAGGCTTTATTGGAGAGTGAGTGAGTGTGGAGCTGATGCTTGCACTTATGATTCATCGTCTGGATCAAGAACAAACAGCTTCTATATTTATCAGAATCTGATAAACAAGACAGATGGTTTTGCAAATATCTCAAAACTTTCCGGAAACCAATATAAGTTTGAGTTTATGTCAAAGAATCCTGTCTATGTCCTTTGGTGCGATTCTCCTCCTTGTTCTCTTGATCCAGAGATTTCAGGCAGTGTTAAGGTAACTGACAATTTTGGCAATGAAACAATAAATAATTCTTCTCAAATTACTTTGGCTACAACTCCAATATTTGCAGAATTGATTAATGCAACTTGCGATAATTGCAGTACAATTGGATTTCATGGGTGTTCATTGACCCATAATGCAGTTGATGGTTATGCGGCTATTGGTGGCAGTACACTATGGGTATCTGATTCAAATTTGCCAAATACCATGAATGGAGCATGCTATTCTGATTGGCATTACCAATTGACTCAACTGCCAGAGCCTGGCCAAAAGGATTTCTGGAATATATTTGAAAATTATCTTAATGCATATCCGAATACAACTAAGATATGGCTTGAGATATGCCCTTGTGGAGAAATGATATTGATGGATTATAATGAATCCATTGAAGTTCTTGATAGGATAAATATATTAGCTCCTGGTGTTGATGTCTTTGCATCTCCTACACCCATATTGGTTAACAGTTCCTCTGCTTGCATGGGTTCTAGAAATAATAATCCAGGACAATCTTGGGTAGACCAAATGGTCCTTGAAGGCAGAGTTAAAAGAGGACCTATATTATCTCCTCAGACAATACCAATGCAAGGTCCTGATGGTTGCCACGCAAGTGATTATGGCAAAGAGGTTTGGGGCCAGGATCTGATGGATTTTTTTGATGCAGGAAGTAGCTATTCTGGAAATCCTTTTCCAGTTGGCATGAATCTTTTCTTGACAAGCGATTATCAGTCTGCATGGAGCTTTGTTGATATTGCTAAGACTGCGAGGTTTTGGTCAGATCCAACTGTTGCGTGGGGGGATATGACTGCAGTGCCTTTGGATGAGAATTATTATCCTCTTCAGATTCCGTGGAATGGCATAACTGAAGTAAGGACAATCTGGGCAAAGACTTGGGAGCATCAGCCTGCTGGAAATTACACATTGATGTTTGAGGGGAATGGAACTGTTGAAATCAAGGGTATTGGCACAACTGTAAGTGTTGACTCAACTGGAGGGAATGCAACAAGATTAGTCTACATTGGTCCAACGGCATCATCTCCAACATTAAGGATTAAAAGGTCTGATGTGAATGACAGAGTCAGGAATATCAGGCTTATCATGCCAGGCGGAAGATGCTCTGATGATGATTTCAGGTATTGTGATAATGACTCAGACTGTGATTCAGGAGATTCATGCATATTATTTACCGCTGATTATGATGAAAAGCCTTTCCATCCATTATGGATGAAAGGGATTGCTAATGTATCAGTTATAAGGTATGTAAATAGCTTAAAAGTGAATGATATGAGAGATGGCTATATCTCATGGGATAACAGGACCAGGAGGAGTGCATTCACTCAAGCTGGGATAATGGGATGGGCGCCTGAGTATATTGTTGAGTTATCAAATAAGTTAAGAAGCGATCCTTGGATTGGCATTTACCATAATGCTGATGATGATTATATAAGAGATCTGGCTGTTTTCTTAAGGGATTCACTCAGTCCTTCAAGAAAATTGTATATTGATTATTCAAATGAGGTTTGGAACAGTGGATATGAGAGCAGCCAATGGATTGCTGACAGGGGATGTGACTTGAATTTGAGCGGAACAGGACCTGATTGCTATGCTCCTATAAGTTCTGGCAGGACAATAGCTAGAAAGATGTATCAAGCCAAAAGAAACTCAGAGATTTTCAAGATATTTGATGAAGAGTTTGTTGGGCAGGAGAACAGGATTGTTAAGGTTATGGGAGGTTGGCGGGCAGTTCCTGGATATGCAGAGGATGTGCTTGATTTCATGGATATTGATTATTATTTCAATGGAACAGATAATGTTCCAATCAATCCCTATGGAGTAAAAGCAGATTCTTTAGCAATCGCGCCTTATTTCAAAGGGACTGAGGATGATATTCTTGGGAATATAACTCCTTCAGACTCGCTTGACTCAATGTTTCCAAAGCTGAATTACTCAATCAACTGCGATACTGTGGACATTTGCGTAAGGAAATCCATCAGGGATAATCTTGCTGTGGCACAGAACCATAATATCAGTTTGATCACTTATGAGGCTGGTCAGCATCTTGAAACAAGTGCATATCCCTATTATGCAGAGCATGAGAATGCCAGTCTTGATCCAAGGATGGAGGATATGTATCATGAATTCTTTAAGGTTTGGGATGAGGAGAATCCAGGGCAGTTGCTTACCCTTTTTAATTATGTGAAACCTCCTAATCCTGTTAATTCTTTTGGAGTTGTGCAATATCAGGATGAGATGGACACTCCAAAATATAATGCATTCAGGACAGCGGTTGATGCATATGCATTACTAAATAAATTATGTTATGACAATGACGGTGATGGAGATGGCTGGAATTTGACAGCTGAATGCAATGGTGGCGTGTTAGTTGACTGCAATGATTCAGATAACATGACTTATCCAGGAGCAGTTGAAGTTTGTGATGGAAGGGATAACAATTGCAATAATGAGACAGATGAGGATAATATTTGTCCTGTTTGCGGTGATGATGTATGCGAATCAAATGAATCTTATCAATCCTGCCCTCAGGATTGTTCTGGTTTGGTTGCTTACTGGAATCTTGATGAGAATTCTGGGACTATTGCTCATGATTCCAGCGGTTTTGGAAGGAATGCTACATTGTTGAATGGACCTTTGTGGATTGAGGGTGTTAATGGCTCTTCTTTAGTTTTTGATGGTGTTGATGATTATGTGAACCTTAACAATAATTTGAGGCCTAAGCCTGAGAATTTCACGATATCCTTGTGGTTCAAGGCAGATGATACCCCCAACCAGACAAGGGGCCTGATTGCTTCAAGAAAGTCCTGGTATAATGGCTATTTCATCCATCTGACCAATGATCCTGATTTTGGCAGGATAAGGTATGGTGTTTCTGATAATAATACTATCTATGACAAGCTTTATGATTTTGACAGTTCAATCATTGGTGATTGGTATCATGCTGTCATGACTTTTGATGGAAGTGAGAGAAGGGATTATTTGAATGGTAACTTCTTGGGTTCTGAGCCTGGTGTGCTTAATTTTACTACTTCTATATTGACTATAGGTAAGGATAATGGTATCACAAACTTTATCGGAACAATTGATGAAGTCAAGATATTTGACAGGGTTTTTTCAGATAATGAGGTTCTTGAGGAATATGAGATTCTCAGGCCTCAGATTTGCGGTGACAGTATCTGCGAGCTTGATGAGAATTATTCTTCCTGCCCTTCTGACTGCGGCATCAAAATTGAGAATGGGAATATTAGTCTGACTGTCGACAAATCAACTCATGGAGGAATTGTCAGCCTAATAGACAAGAGCTCAGGAAGGGAGTTTATTGTTGAGAATATTTCTCCAAGCTTATACAATCTAATCTATAAGGATCAGTATCATGTTAAAGAAAGCCAGAAAAAGAGTGTTTCTAGCAAAGATGCTGATTGTTTTGATTACACTCTTGATGATAGCCCAGAATTTGCAGAACTGACTTTTTATACATGCCATAGCAATATTGGCATGAATGTGACTACAAAAATTACTCTAAACAAATCTGAGAGTAGCCTTAATTTTGGCATTGATGTTGATAATTTCAATGATTCATTGATTATTCAGACTGTCTGGCTGCCTCTAATAAATCTAAAGCCAATGCTTGGTGATTCTAATGAAGATGATTATCTCTTTTTGCCTTATAAGAGCGGTGTACTTTACAAGAATGTCTATTTATGGCCCACTACAGCTGGCTATGAAAAATTGTATCCGGGCATGCTTACAATGCAATTCATGGCATTCTGGGATTCTGAAGGCCCTGGGATCTATATCCAAAGTGAGGATACTGAAGGCTATCATAAGAAGTTCGGTGTATATAGAAGAAATGATGCTGAAGGGAATTATTTGACAATGAGGTACAGGAATTATATCGACGAGAAATTCGGCAACAATTTCTCTCTAGGATATAATATTAAGTTATTATTGGTTGATGCAGATGATTGGTATGATGCAGCAGACATCTACAAGGAATGGGCACAGGATCAGTATTGGACTAACAAGACTGCTTTTGAAAGGGAAGATGTACCAAGATGGGAGTTTAATTCAACTGTTATGCATACAAATACTATTATACCAATTGATGATTATTTTGATTCCAATAATATTGTGCTAAACACTTGGTATCCAACTGAACCATATCCTATTGATGCCAAGAATCCAATTTTCAATACAGGAGGATCATGGGGCAGGCCTGCCCCTCCTGGAGGTTGGTCAGTAATCAAATGGCATGCAATGCCTTATTTTTATCCATATAATATTTTGCCTCCGATGGATCCTATAGCAGGAGACAACTTGTATGAGCAGATAAATCTTTTGAAGTCAATCAATGTCAGCATGTATCTGATGTATTCTGAGAATAGATGGGATCTATGGGAAGTTAATACAAATAAAGACCCAGATCAATTGATATATAATGATACAGACGAGTTTTATAACTTTGGAGCTGATGATTTTATAACTATCAATGAGGATGGTTCTCAAAATTTTGCATGGAATCAATTCAGCTGGCCAGGTTGGACAAGATATTCAGCCATGCTTGATCTAGGGACAAGGAATGATACAATCACGAATGACACAATCATTGACATGCTTAGGAGGGGATTAAGAAGAAATGCAAGCATTGTAAAGCTTGATCAGATTGTAGGTGGATGGCAAAGGCCTGACTGGAACCTTAGATATGTTGACACAAGGGGTATTGGTTATGGCAAGTGGATGCATGACAGATTAGTTGAGATATTTCAAGACATCAATGCAATGATTGAGGAGGAGAATAAGACTGGAGAAGTAGCATTCTCAATGGAGACAACTGGAGAGCTTTTGTTGCCTTATGTCTCGCTTGTTCTTACAAAACAAGCCAATCCTGATGAAGTATTGGCTCCAATTGAAAATTCCTCTGCATCTAAACCTCCGGCCTATAGCTATATCTATGGTGAGTATTTTGTATCAACAGAGCAGAATGCAAAATTGACTTCAAGCGACTCTCCCATATCTCTTTGGGCTATCAGTACCTCAGTTCTTCAAGGTGATATTCCTTGGGTTACAACCTGGGATTATAATCATCCTGATTACACTCCTGGAAGGCATTTGAATTTCTTCAAGAAATTGATATATAATATTGATACCGGCTTTAGAGGCGCAAAGATGCTCCATCCTCCTAAGGTTGCTGGAATGCCAGATTGGCAAGAGGCTTATCTCAAAAGTGTAGATCCATATATCTATTTTTTCTTTGAACCTGTCATGTTCAGGGTCTTGAAAAAGATTGATGGCAACATCTCATATATTTTTGTCAGTGTTGACAACAGGACTGATTCAGTTGACCTTTCTTTTAATCTCAGCAAATATGACCTTCCTTCTGGCTCTTATGATGTTGTCAAGAGGCAGTGTAATAATGAGAGCTGTGTGTTTGAGACTCTTTACACCAACATCAGTCTTGATAATCCTGTTGAAGTCAGTTTCAGCATAAATTATACTGATTTGGTCATGTTTGATATTGTCCCTTATGTTGAGCCTTTCTGCGGTGACAGTATCTGCGAGCTTGATGAGACTTATATTTCCTGCCCTTCTGACTGCGGCATTACTATTGAGAATGAAAACATTTCTCTGACTGTTGATAAAAGTATGAATGGTGCTATTGTCAGCTTGATTGACAAAGATTCTGGAATTGATTATATTGAGAAAGATCTGGATGATTATTTATTGTATTCTCTGGATTATAAGGATGAATATCATGTTAATTCAAGTGATAAGATTGAAATTAGCAGTAGCACTTCTGATTGTTTTTCATATAGTCTGCTGGATTCAGCTGAAATCTCAGAATTAAAGATATACACTTGTCATAATAGCCAAGGATTTAATGTTACTTCTGTAATAGCTTTGAATAAGTCTGACAGCACTCTTAATTTTAATATTAGTGTTTTGAATTCTGGTCAGAGTATTATTATTGATACAATTTTTCCTATGCTTTATGTGCATCCAATCATTGGGGATGATTTTAATGATGATTTTTTTCTGCATTCATTCAGCACAGGCTATATTTACAAGGATTTATTCAATCTCAGGTCTTCAAACCAAAAATATATTGTGACTCATCCAGGCCAGACTTCAACCCAGTTGATGGCATTTTATGATTTAAATGATTCTTCACCTGGTCTTTACCTTCAGAGTGAGGATATTAATGGAAATTTCAAAAGTTTTGGATTTGAAAAGATTAATAATACTCAAAATAATCATATGATAATTAAATTTAAAAATTTTATTTCTGAAAAGAAAGGAAAAGATTTTGTTCTTGATTATAATATCAGGTTAAGGACTTTTTATGGAGATTGGTATGATGCTGCTGATATTTACAAAAAGTGGGCCTTAAAGCAGTGGTGGGCTGATAAGACTATTTGGGAGAGGGATGACATACCTAAATTCTTGTTTGATGTTAATGCTTTTCATCAATCCTGGCAGGTCCCTCATGAAGACTATTATTTTGTCAATGATTATGTTTTAGACAGGTATAAATCACCTCCTTATAATCTGACTAATTTTAAAGGTGTTTTGTATTCTCCTATGGCGAATTGGGGCAGGCCAGGAACGTCATGGTCTGGTATTGATTATTTTTATCCTTATGATAATGGGTCTTTGCCATTGGAAGAGAGGCCTTATGTAATTCCTTTTGACCCTGTTCCAGGAGATACTCTTTACACGGCAATTAATGATTTGAAAGATATTGACGTGTATACTTATCTATGGTTATCTAATGGCTGGGAGCTTTCTCTGATTGATAATGGGACTGTGATTTTTAATGATACTCTTGATTTCAATGCTTATAACGGCTCAGAATATGTTCGTATACAAGAGGATGGAACACTTAGGACTACAACTGGATCATCTGGAAATTTATTAAGGCAAGGTATGGATATAGGAACAGCTGATCATACCATATTGGATGTTGTCTTTGTTGACAATATTGTCAGGGCAATGAAAAGAAATGCAAGTTTAGTCTCTTTAGATCAAGTAGTTGGTGGATGGAGTAACCCAGATTGGAACCTAAGATATGTTGATAACAGGGGAATAGGCAAAGGCAAATGGATTCATGATAGGTTTGTTGAATTTTTAACAGATATTAATAATGCTATAATAAGTGAGGGTAGGTCAGGTGAATTTGGAATATCTATAGAGAAAACAAATGAATATTATATCCCTTTTCTTCAATTACATATGATTAGGCCTGCTAAGATTAGCCAATATTCTCCAGGTCCTGCAGGATCTTATGAATCAATTGTGCCATTATTTCATTATATTTATTCTGGTTATTTTTTGAGTGTTGAGGAACAGGGAAAAATATTTGGTAGTACTGCCTATAATAAAGAATTTAAGTTTAATAATGCTAATACATTTTTACAGGGAAATATTCCTACTTTTGGAGTCCAGGCTTCTGCATGGGACAAGGATAATTATGCGCTTCAGGAGCAGGCATTATTATTTGTAAAAAGATTATTGTCCAATATTGATCAAAGTTATAGGGGTGCTGAGATCTTAAACCCTCCTGCCATAAATGGTCTGCCAAATGATATAACTTTTCTTGAAGATGATATAAACGTTTTTTATAATCCAATCCAGTATAGGGTACTTAAAAAGCATGATAGCACTTTATCATATGTTTTTATTGATATTGATTATATACCTAATAGAGTTTTAAACATATCCTTGAACCTAAGCAAGTATGATCTTGAAGAAGGATCTTTTAATATATTGAAAAGGTACTGCAATAATGAATCTTGTTCAGAAGAATTATTATTTGAGAACATTTCTTTTGACACAGAGATACCTGTTGAGTTTAGCTCAATGATGGGCGATCTTGTCATGTTTGATATTGTCCCTTATGTTGGTTGCATTGACAATGACAGTGATGGGTTTAATATTACAGGTGGAGGGTGTGGTGTTGTTGATTGTGATGATTCTAATCCAGATATTAATCCAAATGCTTCAGAAGTTTGCAACGGTTTTGATGATAATTGTGTGGGTGGAATTGATGAAGATCCATTGGCAACTCAATCATGTGATGATGGTATTGGCTGCACCAATGATGTGTGTTCAGTTGGTTCTTGCCAGAATAATCCTATCAACTCTTTATGCGATGATGGAGAATTCTGCAATGGTGAAGAGTCTTGTTCGCCGATAACTGGGTGTGTTTTTGGAGCACCTCCAGATATTTCAGATGCAATTGATTGCACTGTTGATTATTGTGAAGAGTCTAATGACACTTTGATGCATATTCCAGACAATAATTATTGCCAGAATGGACTCTGGTGTGATGGATATGAGTATTGCAATATTGGCCTGGACTGCCAGCAAAATCCTCCCCAAGTGTGTGATGATGCGATTGTATGCACTATCAATTCTTGTGAAGAAGGCATCAATCTGACTGATGATATAGGAGCTTGTGAATTTGACACATCAAATTGCACTTGTGAGATTGATACTGACTGCAATGACAATAATCCATGTACTGATGATTTGTGCAATCTTGATCTTGAATGTGAAAATATTCCAAATGACATCAATACCTGCAATGACAGCCTATTTTGCACTGTTAATGAAAGGTGCAGTTCAGGAGAATGCATATCAGATCCTTTAGATGTTGATGATGGAATAAACTGCACATCAGAGCAATGTGATGAAGAGAATGATACAATAGTCTATTTCTTAAACCATTCATATTGCGACAATGGGCTTTATTGTGACGGTCCAGAAGTTTGTGACCTAACTCTTGACTGCCAATCAGGCACACCCCCTATCACAGATGATAATATCAATTGCACTTCAGATTATTGTGATGAGGAGAATGATACCCTTGTCCATTCAGAGAATGACTCTTTTTGTGATGACAGCCTTTGGTGCAATGGAGAGGAGCTATGCTCTTCGACACTAGATTGCATCTCATCTGCTCCTCCTGACTGTTCAGATTTAGTCGGCTGCACATCTAATTCATGCAATGAATCCAATGATTCCTGTGATAATATTCCTGTCAACTCTTCATGCAGTGACAATCTGTTCTGCAATGGTGAGGAATACTGTGACATTCTCAATGATTGCCAAACAGGACCTATCCCAATTGTTGATGACAGTGTGAACTGCACTTCAGATTATTGTGATGAGGATGATGATGCAATAACCCATGTTCCAAATAATCAGTTCTGCTGGAATGGATTGTGGTGTGATGGCATTGAGTTCTGTGATATGATTCTTGATTGCCAGGCAGGTCTACCTCAAAATTGCATTGATGGTGTCAATTGCACAATGGATTCTTGTGATGAAGGTACCAATCAGAGTGATAATATTGGTTATTGTGAATTTGACACGTCAACTTGTTCTTGTGAGGTTGATGCTGATTGTGATGACAGCAATCCTTGCACTGATGATGTCTGCAATGCTAACTTGACTTGCAGCAATGTTGCAAATAATTTCAATTCATGTAATGATGGTTTTTACTGCACTATTAATGACTACTGCAGTGCTGGCTCTTGTATTGGAGATACAAGACCAGTTGATGATGGGGTCAATTGCACAGATGAGTATTGTGATGAGGTAAATGATTCTATATCCTATTTCTTGAATCATTCTTATTGTAATAATTATCTATATTGTGATGGTGTTGAAGTATGTAATCTGATAAGTGATTGCCAGCCAGGTACGCCTCCAACATGTTATGATAATGAATCATGCACTGAAGATTCCTGCGATGAAAATAGTGACTCCTGTTCATATCAGCCTATTGACATTGACAATGACACTTATGACATTTGCATTGGCTCTAATCAGGATTGCAATGACTCTGAATCTGGAATTCATCCTCTTGCAGATGAGGTCTGCAATTATATTGATGACAATTGTATTAATGGAATTGATGAAGGTGATGCTTGCGGCATTTGCGGAGATCAATTGTGTGATGTTAATGAGACAGTCATCGGTTGTCAGCAGGACTGTGACATTGACAATGACACAATCCGTGATCCAGAGGATCCTGTTCTTGGACATAGGGATGATATTATGACTAATCTTGTCAATATGTCCATAGAGATTAATCATACAGATAATCTTTCAAATTATTTCCAAGACCTCTTATTTGTAGGAATTAATGAGTCAAATCAGTCCAGAATTGGGTTTTATTTTAATTTTACAGGCAATCAGTTAAATCTTTATGATGTCAATATCACAAAGCAGTCAAATACATCTGATATAGGTACAATGCTTATTGATGGCATTGATTTGTCTGTAATGAATGGATCAAAGACATTGTGGATTGATAGGATTGCTGATTATGATGAGCTTTGCATAAAGGATATTGAGTTGTCTGGTAATGAGAGTTTCTCTGCTTATTGTGACAGTGAGGATGAGGTTAGGCTTGCTTGTCTTGGTGAGTTTGTTAATAGTGTGTCTAATTATTCTTGTACTATCAATGGCTCTTATTTTATGGTTGAGGGACTTAGGCATTCTTGGATTATTGAGTTTATTTTGGAAGAGCAACCTACTACAACTACCACTACTCAATCTGGAGGTGGAGGAGGCGGTGGTGGTGGAGGCGGTGGCGGAGGTAGGCCTCCGACTACAACATCTACGCAGGTGACTATTCCTGGAGCTGGTAGTACAACTACAACATTCATTGATCAGAATGTTACTGGCAATGCTACTACAACAACCACTGTTCCAATTGAAGGTGAAGAAATTCCTGGAGGTGTAATCAATTTATGGACCAAATTCAGGTTATCTAGTTTATTGATCATTATATTGTCGCTTATTGGGATGATTGGCTTGTCTTCAGGTGCGTATGTTGTTTATAGGAGAAGGAAAGGGAAGATAGGGGTTTCATCTGTTAGATCTGAACTTGACAAGACCAATGCTGCAGATGCTCAACCAGTGATATATGATAGATCTGTCATCGATTATATTATCAAATCCAGAAGATTTGGATTCAATGATCAGATGATCAGAAATGCTTTATTGAAGGCTGGCTGGGACTTAGAGACTGTCAATAATTCTTTTAAATGGCTTAAGAACAGATGATTTCTCTATTAATTATTTTTTTTTAAAAGATACCCATATCTTTCAGTAAATGTTTCAGTTTTTCTGTAAATTATTATGTATATGATATTCCTCTATTTTCATAATTATTGATATAAAACTTAATATAATAATGAATATGTTACGTAATTCGCAATAATCATATAAATTTACACATTTCGTATTTTTCTTGTATAAAAACAATAAACTTTAAAAACCGATATGAAACTAAAATATTATTAAGTAAAATAAACAAATATGAGGGTGATTTATATTGGAGATGCATAAGCTAATAGACAAGGAGAATAGGAAAAAGCTGGAAGCCTTGAATAATCCAAAAGCTATAAAAATAATCAATCATTATATTGAACTATGCAAGCCTGATAAGGTCACTGTCATTACAGATTCTAAAGGGGAAAAGGATTGGCTTAGGAAAAAAGCTGTTGAAGCTGGTGAAGAGGCTCTATTAAAGATGAATGGGCACACAATCCATTATGACAGCTATTATGACCAGGCAAGAGACAAGGATAATACAAGAGTGCTTCTTCCAAGAGGACAAAAGCTCAGCGAATATATTGAGACATTGGACAGGGACAAGGGTCTGGCTGATGTCATGCAGATACTGGATGGGATCATGAGGGGCAAGGAGATGCTTGTCTTGTTTTTCTGCCTTGGCCCAGTTGATTCAAAATTCTCAATTGCTGCGCTTCAGATCACAGATTCATATTATGTTGGTCATAGCGAGGATATTCTCTATAGGCCTGGATATGAGATGTTCAAGAAGCTTAATGGTTCTGAAGATTTCTTCCATTTCATCCATTCAGCTGGAAGATTAGTGAATAATGTCTGTGCTGATATAGACAAGAGAAGGATCTTTATGGATCTGGAAGAGAACAGGGTATTCACTGTAAACAACCAATATGCTGGTAATTCAGTTGGATTAAAAAAGCTTGCATTAAGGCTTGCCATCAATAAGTCAAACAAAGAGGATTGGCTCTGTGAGCATATGTTTATCACTGGAATAAGGAATATTGAGGGAAAAAGGACAACTTATTTTACAGGAGCATTCCCTTCATTGTGCGGAAAGACATCGACTGCAATGCTATCTGGAAATACAATTGTAGGAGATGATATTGCTTACCTAAGGCCAGGAGATGACGGATTTGCTTATGCAGCAAATGTCGAGCAAGGAATATTTGGAGTCATCATGGATATCAATGAAAAGGATGACTTGTCAATCTACAAGGCACTCACAACAGAAAGAGAAGTGATTTTCAACAATGTTCTCATAAATGATAATATGCCTTATTGGCTTGGTATGGGAAAAGAGACCCCTGACAATGGCATCAATCATTCAGGTGAATGGACTAAAGGAAAAAAAGATAAGGCTGGAAATGAGATCTCAATAAGCCATAAAAATGCCAGGTTCACTTTGAGGATCAATGAGCTTGACAATGCTGATCCTGTCTCAGATGATCCAAAGGGTGTTCCAGTCCATGGAATCATTTATGGAGGAAGGGATTCTGACACAAATGTTCCAGTCTGCCAATCCCTTGGGTGGGCTCATGGTGTCTTTATAGGAGCTACAATTGAGTCTGAGACAACAGCTGCAACACTGGGGAAGGAAGGAGATGCAAAGCTTGACCCTATGGCAAATATTGATTTCTTGGTTGTTCCGCTTGGATTATACATAAAGAATCATCTCAAGTTTGGAGAAGACCTTGCTCATGACCCTACAATCTTTGCAACAAATTATTTCTTAAAAGACA
Source organism: Candidatus Woesearchaeota archaeon (assembly GCA_043810355.1). Classification (GTDB taxonomy): domain Archaea; phylum Nanobdellota; class Nanobdellia; order Woesearchaeales; family JAGVYU01; genus JAZDHV01. The sequence goes on along the minus strand of JBDROB010000046.1, from coordinate 6,383 downwards.
AGGATGGAAAATTCCTCAATGATAAGACAGACAAGAAGGTCTGGCTTGTCTGGATGGAAGGAAGGGTCCATGAGGATTATATGGCGATTGAGACTCCTGTAGGACTGATTCCATTGTATGATGACCTTAAGGAATTGTTCTCTAAATCATTGAAAAAGAAATATTCAAAAAAGGAATATGAGCATCAGTTCAGCATCAGGATCCCTAATCTTTTGAAAAGACTGGACAGGCTTGAGGCAATCTTCAAGCGTGAGGATAATGTTCCTGAGATGTTCTTTATCCAGCTGAATGAGCAGAGGCAGCGTCTTAATGATGCCCGTGAAAAATACGGAAAAGATGTTATTTCACCTTTTGATTTCCAATAAGCTTATAAATATTTTATTCTTTTTTATCAATACAAAGGGGATGATAATATGGTAAGGATAGGTATTAATGGATTAGGTGTTATGGGAAGGTATTTGATCAGGGCAATTGAGATTGAAAGGCAATCAGGCAAATTCTTTGATCAGGAGCATGATGGTGTAAAATACAATAGGCAAGTGGAAGTTGTAGCTTTCAATGATCTGTTTCCAGCAAGCCAGATTGTGCCTTATCTCAAGCATGATTCTGTTTATGGTCCTTTTACTGGATCTGTTGAATTAGATGGAGATGATATTATTATTAATGGGGCTAGAATGCTTGGTTCTTCAGAAAAAGATCCTGCAAAACTGAATTGGAAGGATAAAGGAGTAGATGTTGTTTATGATGCAACTGGTGTATTTGCTAGCAAGCCAGGTGTTGAAAATCATCTAGAGGCAGGAGCAAAAAAAGTTATTATCTCTGCTCCTAGTGATTTTGCTCAAAAAACTTTTGTTATGGGTGTGAATGATGATACTTATAAAGGAGAGGATATTGTCTCAAATGCTTCTTGCACAACTAATTGCTTGGCTCCTTTGGCAAGAGCATTATATGATTCTTTTGGATTTTCAAATGGCCTGATGACAACAATCCATGCTTACACAGCTGACCAGAATCTGGTTGATGGACCTCATAAGAGTGTTGCAAGAGGATATTCAGCTGCATTGAACTGGGTCCCTACAACTACAGGAGCAGCTAAAGCAATCGGCAAGGTGATTGATGAACTTGATAAAAGATTGAATGGCATTTGTATCAGAGGTCCTATTCCAGTCGGATCACTGGTAGACTTAGTGGTCCTTCTAGACAAAGACGCTGACAAGGATGCTGTTAATGATGCGCTTAGAGGACATGCAAATGGTGATTTGTCCGGAGTATTGGAATATGAGAATGGCCCTATAGTTTCTTCAATGGTATTGAGGAATCCTGTTCCATGCATTTTTGATGCATCGCAAACAATTGTGAATGGACCTCTTGTCAAGACAATGGCTTATTATGACAATGTTTCTGGATACTCTCATCAGGCAGTTAAGATGATAAAGATGATCATGAAGTAAGATCCTTACTTTTTTATATCTTTGTTTTTTGCATCTTTTTATTTTTTTATTAAATCTTGTTTTTAAATAAGAAAACTTAATATAAAATAATCAAATTATTTAACTAAAATGCTCAATAATAAATTAAAAGCAGTTGTTGGAAAAGATGGGAAGAAAAAGAGCCCTAAGCTTGCCCGGGGATTAAAGAACTTTATTATTGATATTGATGGCGTGATAAGCGAGGATATTCCTAATGAAGAGCCAGAGAGGATGAAGACAGCCTTTGTGATAACTGGCTCACTAGAACAAGTCAATAGATGGTATGATAAAGGTCATATGATAACTTTTTTCACATCAAGGACAGAAGATTTGAGGGAAATAACTGAAGATTGGATCAAATCAAGAGGATTCAAGTATCACAACATAATTTTTAATAAGCCAAGAGGTGGCAATTATCATTATATTGATGATAAAAGAATTAGGGCTACAAGATTTGATGGCAGATTAAAGGATTTTGTCCTTAAGAAAAGATGGATAGAGGTTTTTAAATAGTAAATTTTATATATGATAAATTCTGAAAATATTATATTATGGTAAATAAGCGATTGATACAATATATCAAGACTGAGGAGGCTCAAGGCTATACTCCAAAAAGATTGAGGGCTTGGCTGATCAGGAATGGTTATAAGGCTACTGAAGTTGATGAAGCATTGAGATATGCCAATCAAAAGGATATTTATCCTCCACCAAGACAACCTGTTGTCCGGCAGGGAAGGAAACCTATCCCTCAAAAAGCAGGTAAACAATTGCCTCAAAAAAGAGATGCAGTGAAGAAACCTGTCTCTAGTGCTGGGATCAAGAACAGGAATCCTATACTTGTCCTGATATTTTCACTTATCACATTAGGAATATATGCTGCATATTGGCTTGTCTCAACTACAAATGAGCTGAGGAGAAATACTAAATCTGCCCCAAATCCTTGGCTGTTATTATTGATGATAATACCTTTAGTTAATTTTATTGTAGCTTTGTATTATTATTACAAATACAGCAAGGCAATCGAGGAATTGACAGGATTCAGCCTGCCATTACTGTTCCTACTTTGGATTTTTGTAAGCCCAGCTGCAATGATTTTGGCCCAGATTGAACTGAATAAGAAAGCAGTCTAATATTTATTTTTTTCAACTCAATCTTTTCTTTTGTCTTCATATCTTTTGTTTTCTTTTATACATTTTAATTAACCAATCTTTTTTCATACTGACTCATTTATTAAGAATCAATAAAAAAGTAGTGTTCTCATCAGCCTTTATTGAATGCACTGCATTCTTGTTCATATTGATGATAACTCCTGGTAACATCCTAATTTCCTCACCTTTTAGATTAAATATCCCATCTCCTTCAACAACATATACAGATCCCTGTTTTGTTGAAGTATGCTCAGAAATATTTGTCCCTTTTGACATTGAGAATAATGTCACTTCCATATTTTCTTCTTTGATTATCTGTTTGCTCATTATCCCATTATCTGAATAATGGATAAGTTCATTTATGTTTTTCCATTTTTCCATTTTATCCCTCATAAATTATTATTCTTATCTTAATTATTCTGATTATGCATCATTAAGAATGACAATGATTGCATCAAATCTTTCTTGATACTCTTCTTTTATTTCAGGCATAATCTTTTCCCAGGATTTCATTATCTTTTGTTTAACCTTCTTTTTTGCTTCTTCTAATGGATATCTTGCTGTCATTTCCTTGACAAGTTCAATAAATTTATCAAATTTGTCCAATGCATCAGCACTTGCTAATATCTTAGCTTCAATAGTTTTTGGCATATATCTCTTGTCAGATGAATGGGTTATGATGCAATGTTTAATTTTTTCAATCTTCTCATCCTCATATCCCATCTCTTTTAATATCTTAGATGCTTCCTCAGACCCTTTGATATGGTGGCCCTCATCATCATTTTTTAGTTTTCTAATATCATGAAGCCAAGCTGATATTTCTACAATCTCTTTATCAGCATCATATTTATCTGCAAGTTCAAGCGATTTATTCACAACATATTCAATATGTCCTTTCCAATCCCATCTCTTATCTTTGCAAAGATTAAGCACCATTGATTTTATTTCATTGATCTTATCTTTCATTCTCATTTCACCATCTTCTCAATATAATCCATTTTAGTGATAACTCCTTTGAGTTTACCTTGACCGCTTACAAGAATCATTGGATAATGCCTTAACAGGCTGGTGATCACATCTGCTCTGGACTTTTCTGAGACAACAGGAGGAGAATCATCCATTATGTCACCTATCTTCGGCTCTTTCTTGTTCTCAAGCAATGCCTCAAGAAGGTCTGCTTCAGTCACCATCCCGATAGATTTATGGTCTTCAATGACTGGCATCTGTGAAATCTCATATTTCTTCATCTTTTTCAAGGCATCCTTAATCCCTTCATCTGGAGAGATTGAGATGACTTTTGCCTGCATTATCTCAGAAGCCTTTAGTTCATTCTTTTTCTGAAGATCATCCAAAGTCCGAAATATCTTCTGAGTCTTTGAGTATGTTGGATCAATCCTGCCTGCCTCGATCTTTGCTATCAAGCTTTGGCTGACTTGTGCTGTTTTTGCCAGCTGTGTCTGGGTCAATCCTAATTTCTTCCTTATATTCTTTATCTCCCCCAATTCATATGTCATATTATAAAGGAATAAATTATCCTCATTTATATGCTTTTCGGAATAATTTTAATTCCAAATAATACCTCTTTTAGGTATAATATTCCTTTTGGAATAATATGCACCCTAGAATATTTGTACCAAAAGCTTTTTTAAAAGGACAGCATTTTCATTCAAGCATGAGTAAACTTGTTGCAGTGGTGGAAAGAGAAGCAAGCCATTATGCTGAGCAATGGTTTCATATGCGTCCTGGTGCTAGGGATAATGTTGACACAGTGCGCATTGAAACACCTATAGGCCAGCAGAGGATCGTTACAGGAACAGTTGTTCCTGTTGATCTTAGTTATATTACCTCAGAATATTTTTATCTTGATGTGACAAATAGATGTAATTTTGCATGCAGTATGTGTGGTGTGAAAGGGGATTTGATAAGGGGCCCTGTTTCTGGTGAAGAAAAAGCCAGCTATTTAACTGATGAATTTGTTGATTGTGTGGCAGAAGGTATTAAAGAATACTTGCCTTGGCTTGTAGGACATAGAATAATGTTTTATGGGGGAGGAGAGCCTCTTGTTGATCCAGATCAATTTGCGAGAATTCACCATAGTTTTGATGATGTAGAGAATACAACTAGGGTTGTTATTACAAATGGCTTATCACTACCCATTTCAGAAGATGGGTTATTGGAATTCTTGGACAGGATAGGAAATCCATTTGTGATGATAACATATTCAGAAGATCATGCGAATCATTATGAGGCGTTAGCTGGGAATGGTTTGGCTGGAAAATATATTCCTGATGTTTCTCCGGAGCAGGCTTTAGTTGAGAAAATTAGACTTTTGAATGATCATGCCATTAAAAATGGTTTTGGATTTAGTGTGAATGCTGTTTATCCTAATGGGCATCCTTCTGAATTAGATTTAAGAGACATGATACTTCAAGGAGCTTTAAAGAATTCTGTTATGACTTGCTTTAATGGCAGAAGAGATCCATGCTCTCAGAATAAGGAAACTTCAATCAGGTTTAATGGAGATGTTTATCCTCATTGCTATGATATCTTTACAAAGAATAATAAATTAGGTATTATTGGTATTCTTAGAGAATGATTGATTAATTGTAACATTGCTCATAGCGATGGAGCCCTATACATGATTTTAATGGGAAAAACAAAATAAATCTGTAAATAGTAATTTTAAGCAGTAACCTGCCCTTCTAATGTTCTCTTTTGAGGTTTTTCTGCAGGTATTGGTTCATTTGGATTCTGTTCTGGGATTGGAATCCTTAGCTCCATATTAATCTGTATTGTATATGTCAAGTCAGTTGTCATGCAATCAGGTTTACCGTCAGGCCTGAAATCTTTTGGATCTTGCGGAAGATCAGCTGGAATTCCGTCAAGGGGTATGATCCTAAGATCTTGATCTTTCTCATAATCAAATAATGTCCTTTTCTCCTCTCTAAGATATTCATCTCCATCTTTTTTGATTAATGTAGCTGTTGTAGTTTCAACAACAAAAGGGAATCTTGGCTTATCATCTGTTCCAAGGGCATACATGATACGCATTCTTCTGACCCCTTGCTCAAGCTGAAATGCATAATGGATGATGACAATATCATCAATCCCGTCTTTGTTATAGTCAACAGTCTCGCTTATGCATTGTTTTATGTCTGCTCCTTCTGGCAGATATTGGGCATGATTTCTGTAAGGTGACCTAAAAGTCGCACAGCTGACTAGTGTTCCTAACCCTACTATTGCTGCTGAATAAAGAAGTCTTCTGATTCTGTTCATATGCATAAAATAAATCTTTTTTTTATAAATTTATTGGAAATACAACAGAATAATAAAAGATTTATATAGTATTAAAAAAAATGTTATGATTATGATAAAAAAAGGCAAATATCATCATTATAAAGGTAAATTCTATCAAGTAACTGGAACAGCCAGGAATTCTGAGACTTTAGAAGAATTTGTGATTTACCAGGCATTATATGATTCTGAAGAGTTTGGAAAGTATGCAGTCTGGGTCAGGCCAATCAATATGTTCTTGGAAAATGTGACTGTTGATGGAAAAGAAGTTCCAAGGTTCAGGTTTGTTGAGGATAACTGACTTAACTTATCTATTTTTTTATCATCAACAGGGGTTGGTGCGAAAATAGTAATTATTGTTTGAATTTTGATTTGAACTTGTCCCATGAGGCATATTCTATTTTTTGTTGTTCAGGCAATACACAAATATTTAGGTGTTTGTTAAAGAAATTGATAAATTCTTTTCTAGTCA
>JBDROB010000045.1:0-28066 GCA_043810355.1 Candidatus Woesearchaeota archaeon | reverse complement strand
TGCGTTGAAAATCTCCTACTTCGCTGACCATAACCCCATAATGAATCATGGGAACATGGTCAGCTACGTCCAGCCATGCCATGTTTGCCTACGGCAAACAATGGCAAACATGGCACGGACGGAGACTTTTTCAACGCAGCCTAAGATTGGGCTCTATATATGGAATTTATAGGTAAATAATAGAAAACTATATAAATGATTTAGCATAATTCTAACATAATAATGATTAGGAGGTATTAAAAAATGGCAGAAGATGAAGAAGAAACAACAACACCTGAAGGAGAACCAGAAGCTGAACCAGAATCTGAACCAGAATCTGAACCAGAAGATGGTGGAGATGAAGAAGCTCCAGCAGAAGAGCCTGAAGAGTAAATTTTTTTTATCTCATCCCAAGGGTGAGATGCTTAATTTTTTTCTGATATTTCTAATTCGAGAACATCTTTAAGAGAATTGATAGCCACTTCTATCATAGAATCATCAGGTTTTGCAGTAGTAAGCATCTGTAACCAGAGGCCTGGCTGTGAGATTAAGCTAAATAAGAAGAATTTTTTAAACTTATCAGCCAATTTCAGCAATTCATAAGACAGTCCTGCAATAATAGGGATAGCTAGAATCCTTATAGGAAATAGGATAAGTTTTTGATACCAAAAATTAAGATTAAGAAGGTTTGGATAGAATTGTATCACAAAAGGTGGAATGAGTGAGAGCAGTAGTATACTGAAGATTAATACAATCATTATAAAACTTGAACCGCATCTAGTATGAAGAGTCTTGTACTTTCTTACATTTTCAACAGTGAGATCCTCATTATGCTCATAGCAATGGACAGCCATATGCTCAGCTCCATGATATTTGAAAATCCTCTTGATATCCTTCATCTGGCTGATGACTAAGACATATCCTATGAACAAGGCGATTTTTATGATACCATCAATAAGATTGAATGAGATTGGGGCTTTTTCTTCTGCTATTCCTATTAAGAGAGTTAGTGCATAAGGCAAGAGCCAGAAGAAGAGTATAGCAAATCCAAATGAAACCAATAGAAGAAGGATGACATCTTTAGTAGACAGATCCTCATCTTCCTCTGTGAACTGGTTACCTGACCATATCAATGCTTTTACACCAATTATAAGCATCTCAATAAGATTGTAGATGCCTCTTATAAAAAATAATTTGGCTAATCTGCCTTTTTTCCTAAGTCTTTTATTCATAGAAACAATCTTTCCTTTGTCATTTCTGACTGAGACAGAGATATAATTAGGAGATTTCATCATCACTCCTTCAATAACACCCTGACCCCCTACTGGAAACTTATCTGGCATAGATAATATTGGAATATTTGGATATATAAAAACGTGTTGGTTTTTGAAATATGAGAAAAAGATAAATAATGGTGAGATGATATATATAAGAGGATATATAAAAGTGAGTTTTTTATACTATCAATCATTCTTTTCTTATATTATGGCAGGAGCAGTTGAAGGAGTATCTGATGTGAGTTCACCTAGTGTTAGGGCTTATCAGAGAAAAGAAGATTATATGAGAGTTTCTGGAGCATTACTAAATGATCGATTATTGCATGAATCCCATGAAATGACTTTTCCTAGAACAGATAGAGTTAATGCAGTTAATGCAACATATCATCCAATATTCAAAGAGGATGAAAGGAGAAGAAACCCTTTTATTGGAAGAAGAAAGATGGATAAGGAAGAAGGTGCAGAAGGAAGAAAAGATATAAATAGAAGAGATTTTGTACCTGAAGAAGGACAGGGTCTTGATATTCTAGTATGATCTCACATACCCAGCCATTTATCAATGTCTTGAGCTACATCCTTAAGGTCATCAGTCATTCTTTTCAGATCTTTTTCAACTTCAGAAATTAAGTCTTTTAAGTATCAACCCTTAACAAATACTTATTCCCTTCATGGACCACTATTCCTGATTCCATAAGCTTTGACAAGTGATGGATAACAGTACCCCTGCTCAAGTTAAGCCTTTCTGCCAATTGATCAGATGACAAAGGTGTTGCTTTTCTTGAGGATTTGAGCAATTCAATGAATATCCTGTAGCAAGACTTATCCTTATCCCTTAAATTGAATAATCCAAGAGAATTCCCAAACCATTTCAATTTGTCATTGATATTATGTATCTGAGGCTTTCTGATATTGATTATTGTAATCTTTTGCCTGATTAATCTCATGGAAGATCTTTATTTTTTCATACTATATAAAGTTTTTCCAAAACATTTAAATATAACCTACATAATTTAAGTTAGTCTAGGTTGATTTTAAATCAACGAGAGTTGGTCCAAATCAACTAAAGAACAAATAGGGAAGTAGGGTTTTCTAGAACACCTCCAAAACCTTACTTCCATCATAATCAAGGTGAATCATAATGAAAAAAGAAAGAAAAGATGAGAAAATTGAATTGAATAATAAAGAGGTTATAAAAGAAAATAAATCTGAAAAAGAGTCTGATAAAGAAAGAATGCTTGATAAAGATCAAATTCAGGAATTGACCAATCTATTGCAGAGAGTTCAGGCTGATTTTGAGAATTATAAAAAAAGGACAGATGAAGAGAAGACCAATTTCTGCAAGCATGCTTGTGAGGATCTGTTGATGAAGATCTTACCTATAGTAGATCATTTTGAACTGGCATTAAACCACAAAGATAATAAAGAAGAGTTTGTTAAAGGCATTGAACTCATATATTCGCAGCTTATTGATATACTTGAGAAAGAAGGTCTTAGACCAATCAAAGCGATTGGAGAGAAGTTTGATCCTCACATACATGAAGCATTGATGTCAGAGAAATCTGAAGAAGAGGATAATAAGATCATTGAAGAGTTCCAGAAAGGATATAGGCTTGGAGATAAGATAATAAGGCATAGCAAAGTTAAGGTTGCAAAAAAATAGAGGGGTCGATATCATGGAGAATGAAATCCCATTTGTTGGCATAACAAAGGCAACAGATGAAAAAAATGCCATTAGGTTTGGCAAATGCGACAAAGGCAAGGCTTGTGAAGAATGTTCAAAATTATGCCAATATGGCTCTGGTGCACTTTCAGACCAGGATTATGAAAAGATTGCAAAGCATCTTGGCGTCACAGTAGCAAAATTAAAGATGAATTATCTTGAGCCAATATTAAAGTTTGGAACAACAAGATACAAGCCAAAACTAAAAAGAGAGAATGGCAAGCATTATGGAAAATGCATATTTTACAATGACCAGGAGAAATGCACAATACATGGAGTCAAGCCATTGGAATGCAAGACAAGCACTTGCAGTCCAAATGGATCAGCATTATCAGAATGGTTTTTGCTCAACCATTTTGTGGATGCAAGCAATCCCCATTCAATAAGAGAATGGGCAATAAGGCTGAATACACATCCAACAATACTTGGAGGAACTCCAGAAGAATTGATTGAGAATAAAGAAACACTAAAGAAAATAATGAAATATGATATCTTATCATAAGAGGCAAAAAATGTATAGTATAATCACTCCAGAAGAAAAAGACCTTGTAAAACTTGCAGTCATATTAAAAGAAAGATTTCAAGGGATTGAAATGTTTGATAAAAGCGAAAAGTTAATTGCAGACTATCTAACAAATGATGATGGAGACATATTAGTAATAAAAGAAGACAATGAAATTATTGGAGGATGTCTTTTAGAAGTTGATGCAAATGAAAAAGAAACTTCAGTATGGAGGATAAGGCATTTTGCAGTGACTAAAGAAAAGCATAACAAAAAAGTTTCAGATTTCTTTATCAATGAGATTGATAGGAAGATAAGGGAGAAGATTGAGGCTCATGAGGTTGGTAAAGTGCATATTGAGATCCATGTGCTAAAAGGTGAAAAAAAGTCAATCAAGTTTTATCAGGATAATAATTATGAAATCAAAAAAACACTTAAAGACCATTATGGCAAAGGCAAGGACTGTGTTGTTTTGGTCAAGGAGATAGGATAAGTTTAATGAGGACTAAAAAACAATAAAAAATTGAACAAATTCAATTTTTAAGTTTTTGAACACGGAGGAAACTAAAATGGCAGAAGAAAAAAAAGATCAAAAACAAAAGAAAGGGGGTATTGCAAAGGCAATTGGGATTGATTTAGGTACAACTTTTTCAGCAGTGGCAATAATGGAGGCTGGAAAGCCAAAGATCATACCAAGTGCTGAAGGTGACCATACTGTCCCAAGCGTTGTATCTATTAAAGATGGGGAAAGGATAGTAGGCAAGGTTGCCAGAAACCAGGCAATAACAAATCCAGAGAATATTGTAAGATCTATCAAACGAAAGATGGGATCAAATGAGAAGATTGAAATTGAAGGAAAAGAATATTCTCCTCAAGAGATATCAGCAATGATATTGCAGAAACTTAAGACTGACGCTGAAGCATATCTAGGCCATGAAGTAAAGGATGCAGTTGTCACTGTGCCAGCTTATTTTGAAGATGCACAAAGACAGGCAACAAAAGATGCTGGGGCTATTGCAGGATTAAATGTGCTAAGGATCATAAATGAGCCTACTGCAGCTGCATTAGCATATGGATTAGACAAGGGAAAAGACCATACAATACTCATATTTGATTTTGGAGGAGGAACATTTGATGTCTCAATACTTGAGTTAGGAGAAGGAGTATTTGAAGTAAAGGCAACATCAGGGAACAATCACTTAGGAGGAGACGATATTGATGATCTCTTGATTGATTGGATGGCAAATAAGTTCAAGAAAGAGAATGGTGTAGACCTAAGGGAAGACAAGACATCTCTTCAAAGATTAAAAGAAGCAGCTGAAAAAGCAAAGATTGAGCTTTCAACAACACAAAAAGCAAACATTAACCTTCCTTTTATAACAGCAACCAACTCAGGACCAAAACATCTAAATTATGAACTGACAAGGGCTGAATTTGAGAAGATCATTGACAAGATCATTGATGACTTGAAAGGTCCAACAGAACAGGCACTTAAGGATGCAAAACTAACACCAAAAGAGCTTGATAAGGTGATTTTTGTTGGAGGATCAACAAGAATACCTGCAGTAGAAAGACTTGTGAAAGAAATTACTGGAAAAGTTGGGGATAAGAGTGTAAATCCTGATGAAGCAGTTGCTCTAGGAGCTGCGATACAAGCAGGAATTTTAGGCGGTGAGGTCAAAGATGTTCTATTACTAGATGTAACTCCATTGACACTTGGAATAGAGACTCTTGGAGGAGTAAGGACACAGTTGATTGAAAGGAATACAACAATCCCAACAAAGAAATCTCAGATATTCAGCACTGCATCAGACAATCAGCCAGCAGTAACAATAAATGTATTGCAGGGAGAGCGTCCTATGGCAGCAGACAACAAGAGCTTAGGAAGATTTGATCTTGTGGGAATACCGCCTGCTCAAAGAGGAGTGCCTCAAATTGAGGTGACATTTGACATTGATGCAAATGGAATTGTCAATGTGAGTGCAAAAGATCTTGGGACAGGAAAGCAGCAGCAGATAACAGTGACAGGAAGCTCAAACTTGAGCGAAGATGAGATCAATAAGATGAGAAAAGAGGCAGAATCTCATGCAGACGAGGACAAGAACAGGGTTGAAAAAGTCCAGACCCTGAATGATGCCGAAGCAATGGTCTTCCAGTATGAGAAGACAATCAAGGACATGGGAGACAAGGTTGACAAGAAGCAGCTTGAGCCGGTTGAGAAGGACATTAGTGAGATGAAGGAGCTTTTGAAAGACAAGGACAAGAATTATGAGAAGATTAAAAAGAAAAAAGATGAGATGACTGAGAAATTCCAGAAGATTTCAGAAGATCTTTATAGAAAGGTTGCTGAAGAGCAGGCAAAAGCCCAGCAGAATGAATCTAAATCAGAGTCTAAGGAAGAAAAAAGCCAGAAAAAGAAGAAAGAGAAAGTGGTTGATGCAGATTATAAGATGGAAGATGATGATAAAAAGAAGAAGTAAATTCTTCTATCTTTTACCTAAATAAGTGATATCATGAATTGTAGCGTGTGCGGGAAAGAGCAAAGATGGCTTTCATACATTGGAGAGGATATAGTATGCTCAAAGTGCATTGTGAAAGAGACAGTTTTCAAAGAAGTCCGTTTTAGTGATGAAAAAAGGCTCAAGAAAGTATTGAGAACAAGAAAAATAACTAATTTTAAAGATCTAAAAAAGATTGATGGGAAAGAGGCTGAGAAGATAATGCTTGAAAAAGACAATCCTGAACTTAAGAAATACAAAGAGACAAAAAAAGAGGGGGAAGAGAAAATACCATTAGATTAATATCTCAGGCAAAATGGCAAAGGATTACTATGATATTCTAGGTGTTGATAAGAAATCAACTAAAGAGGAGATAAAAAAAGCATACAAAAAGCTGGCAAAAAAATATCATCCAGACCTAAACAAGGATCCTGATGCTTCTGACAAATTCAAGGAAATAAATGAAGCAGCATCTGTATTAGGTGATGATACAAAAAGACACCAGTATGACCAATTTGGGAATGCAGATGATTTCAAAAGAGCTTCTGGATTCTCAGGCTTTGACTCAAGCGATTTCTCAGGGTTTAACTCTGCATTTGACTTTGAAGATATCTTTGACAGGATATTTGGAGGAGGCTCTGGTTTTGGAACTGGAGGCAAAAGCAGGGCAAGAAGGCAGAGCAGGGGAAGGGATCTTTTATTTGAGCTAGTGATAAATCTTGAAGATGCAGCAAATGGAATTAAGAAAGAAATTAAAGTGCCTAGACTTGAAAAGTGCAACAAATGCGATGGATCTGGAGCTGAATCAAAATCAGACATTATTACATGTCCGACTTGCCATGGGTCTGGATATGAGAAAAGGACTGCAAGGACACCATTTGGACTTTTCCAGACAACGACAACATGCTCAAAATGCAAAGGCGAGGGAGAATACATAAAAGATGAATGCAAAGAATGCGATGGTACAGGACTGATGAGAAAAACAAGGAATATAGAGGTCACAATCCCAAAAGGAGTGGAAGATGGAATGAGATTGAGGATTTCAAAGGAAGGAGAGGCAGGAGAGAGAGGATCTGTGCCAGGAGACCTTTATGTAGAGGTTCATGTGCTTCCTCATAAGATATTTAGAAGAGAAGGTGATGATCTTTACATTGAAGTTGCAATCCCATTTACAATTGCTGCATTAGGAGGAGAGATCAAGGTCCCGACTCTGGAAGGGAAAGCATCGCTTAAGATACCCTCAGGGACTCAGACAGACACTGTGTTCAAGATGAGAGGCAAGGGTATGCCTGACATCAATGGAAGCGGTAATGGCAGCCAGAATATCAAAGTCATTGTAAGTGTTCCAGAAAAATTGAACAAGAAGCAGAAGGATTTGTTGAAACAGTTTGATAAAGAAAGCGAAAATAATGGTTTTTGGAAAAAGGTTTTTGAATGAGATATGAAAAATTTTTATTAATTCCAAAAATCTTTTGTTAAATTGGCTTATTTCTGAAAATATTTATTTAATTTCGAAATGTTTTCAATTTTCCTAAAAATATTGTGGAAAATCTTGGCATAATCTTATTAAGAACATAATAAAAGAAAAAAGGATACACAAAATGGTTGTGTACCAAGTTGAAAAACCAGTGGGAATAATCCGTCAAAAATAATTAATGTTCACAAAGTATAAAAACTTATTGTTTTGTTCGCGAAACAATAAGTTTGGAACGAAGTTCCATAACTTTGTGGTTGTGCCGCGGATCCACAATCTGGTACTTGATAAGGGCACTAGTCCTTATGAGCAGGAATGTGGGCCAATTTGAAAAATTGGTGGGATAATCCGTCCCATGTGGGTTCAAAAACCTGTTAATGGCTTGGAAGTCCCGTCCGCGGCGCACACTTTTTGTTAAACAATAAATAAAAAAGTTCACATTTGAAAACTGAATAAATAAATTCCTTGAGAAAGTTTGAGAAGAATTTAGACTAACTTCTTAAAATGATGATCCTTGAAAATAATAAAGCATTCCTTGCATAACCAGCCTCTTTGGTCATTTCCACAGACATTGTTTCCACATATAGGACACCCTTCTTTCATATATATCTTCTCCAACATTTCTTTTTTCTACATGATTTTAATCTCTTTTCTCTTCGGTCAGCATTATCTTAATCCCTTTAGAGTTCTAGACAGAGATCAAATCCTTCTGAAAACAGAATAATTCAGAATTACCTTAAAGAAATGTTAAGAGGTTGTTTATATAAGTTTTCTTTTATTAAGATTTAGTTGTTTATTTCTTAAACTATCTTTTAAATACATTTTTAGATATTTTTTTGTTTTTTTTAGGAATTTGAGTTTAATAAGATATTGCATCAAATTCCGAATTGATAGTATTTATTATTGATTTATTATTGATTTATTATTGATGTAATATTGTATTAAATCAAATTAAGAATTCTTATTAAGAATCTCTTTTAATCTTTCTGTCTGACTCCTATCAATCAGTGACTCACAGAAAATTATTCTTTTGCAAGCATGTTCTTTTGGATCTAAATGGTCGAGGTTAAGAAGGTTGAAATTCTGATTTTGGCTAATATCAATTTTTTTTGCCAGATTATTATTTTTCATGAATTGGTCTGTTCTCTCAGATTCCTTCAGAATCTGGGATCCAATATTCTTCTTGTATTCCCTGATTTGTTTCAAGTTTTCCTTGTCATCCTCAATATGATCCCTGCATTTGAAATCCTCATCAAGATATTCCTTTAATCTTCTGAAAGGGATTTCTGCAATAAGGAAAAGAGGGAAAATCCGGCAGTTCAAAGGCCGGGCTTCATAGATAGAGCACATATTGTTTTTCCTGAACTTGCATGGATACTTTAATCCAATGTCAATATCAAAAACATTTGGCTCAGATGTTCCAGAAGCAACAAGGCCAATAAAATTGTTATTGATCAAGAAATTATGGTCATTGCCTGTGAATTCAGAGATTCTCTTAATATCATCCAAGGTTATACTGGCCTGGACTGACTTGTTTATGCAGCAATGTCCGCAATGAACACATTTGAATCTCATGATCAAATAATTCCTCTTTTAATTAAACTTTAATTTCTCTTTTAGTATGGAAGATTTGTAGATCCCTTCCTTGAAAGGCTCAAGGCGTATAACTTTTGCCTTAACATCCAATTCAATCAGCTTTTCCTCAAGTTTGTCTGTGAAAGATTCTTGATCATAACCCAAACAGATTACATCTGGTTTATATTTTTTGATGATTTCATAAGGATCATCCTGGGATCCGAGAACAATCTTGTTTGACCTGTCAAAATGCTCTAACTTTCTCTTTCTTGTCACTTCATCATACAAAGGCTTTTCTCCTTTCACTCTTTCAACAGTCATGTCCCTTGCAACAACTATAATAAGAATATCACCATGCTTTTTGGCTTGATTAAAAAAATTGATATGGCCAGGATGGAAAATGTCAAATGTGCCAAATACCATGACCTTTTTAATCTCTTTTTCCATAATAACATATAAGAAAAAATAAGACTATAAATTCTTTTCTGAAAATAAACACTTATTTTCCTAATTCAGACCCAGCCCTATCTGCGTATATTTCTAAGACTACAGGAAGATCATTATCTAAACAATGTTGGTTTACAGCGTATACAGCCATACCATATCTTCTTGCTTCTAAATGGTAATAATACATATCCAAACTCTGAAGAATAGCTGAAGAATGCCTTTTAGCATTTGCATCAGCACCATTATTGATGACATTTAAATGGTGTTGCCTATGCTTATCTATTATTTCTTCAATCCCCTCATGAAGCACAGAAAAATCTAATATCATCAAATCTTCAACACTTAGGATTTCTAGATCAGGTGGATAATAAGGTTGACTCTCAACTTGTGATAATTCTGCTTCAGCCATTTTCAATCATTTTTCCTCAACTGTATTCTCTAAATCATAACATTCTTCTAGATTCTCAATTTCTTCAAGCGTATAAGATTTTCATTCTAAATTTAATAAGATGTTTCATTATTCTTTTATCAGCATCTTGTTCTATTGTGTTTCTTTTCCATCTTTCTTCATTTAATTTTGATCAAACTTATTTATTAACTAATTTACCTATTCTGACTAATTCTCTTCTTCTTGCATATATTGCACATGCTGGAGGCATTTGGTCTTTTTGCGCCAGTTTTTCGGCTCTCTCAAACCATCCTTGTTGCATCGCATTTCTGTAATCATTAAATAATCTAAAGCTTGCAAGAAAATCTTGTTCCATCTCACTACCTATAGCATTCCTGTAATCATTGCCTCTCTTGTCAAATTCTTCCTTAAGATAGCTAATCATAAATCTTTCTAGTAAATCTAATGGAGTTTCATAAAGAATCTTCTCATCTGTCTGAGTTATATCATCAATATTTACTGCCTGTCTATCATTCATGAGATATATAATGCATATATTATATTTATAATTATAACACATTAATATAAAAATCTGTAAGAAAACCTGATTAGATTCATCTATTTGTTAGTATTATACAATATAATCAGTTAAATATTTAACATATGTAAAGTGATTATCACGGAAGTTGTTGTTAAAAATACATTTACATAATTTAATATGCCTAATCAAAACTAGCTGAAGATATATAATCTTATTGTCTAAGATAATATTCAAATATTCTCAAGATAATTATCAATCTCCCATTTAGTTACTTGTATACGATAATTGTTCCATTCTTTTATCTTTGCCTTAATATAAAGCGGATAAGTATGTGCTCCCAAAACTTCCTGTATCAAAGTATCTTTTTTCAGTTCAGATATTGCTTCACCTAATGAGCTAGGCAAAGTGATTATATTCATATCTAAAAGTTTGCTCTCTCCTAATTTGTAAACATCTTCTTCTACAGGATTTGGAGGAGTCAGCTTATTTTTGATTCCGTCAAGTCCTGCCTTGAGCATAACAGCGAAAGCGAGATAAGGATTGGCACTAGGGTCTGGGCACCTTAATTCAGCTCTTGTAGACTGTTCTCTTCCAGGGGAGTATCTTGGTATTCTGATAAGTGCAGACCTGTTCCTCCTTGCCCAACATAAATAAACAGGAGCTTCATAACCTGGCACAAGCCTTTTGTATGAGTTTACTGTCGGCGCTGTTATTGCACAAAAACCTTTGACATGCACTAATTGTCCTGCAATAAAACTTTTTGCAACATCACTCAGTTTATATTCATCCTTATCATCAAAAAAGATATTTTTCTGTGTCGAAATGTCAAATAAGCTCTGATGTACATGCATTCCAGAGCCATTAATCCCAAAAATAGGTTTAGGCATAAATGTTGCGTATAAGCTAAATTTATTTGCAATGGATTTTACTGCATGCTTGAAAGTCATGCACTTATCTGCCTGACCCAGTGCATTACCAAATTTAAAATCTATTTCATGTTGTCCAGGCGCCACTTCATGATGGCTCATCTCTATCTCTAATCCCATAGACTCAAGGGCAAAAATAATCTCTTTTCTAACATCACCTGCCAAATCCCTTGGAGAGAAATCAAAATATCCTGCAATATCATGTGGTGCCGGCACTATCTCACCCTTCTCATTTGGCTTGAACAAAAAGAATTCAAGCTCTGGGCCGACATTATATTCAAAACCCATTTCTTCAGCCTCTTTCATGACTTTCTTGAGAATATATCTTGGATCACCTTCAAATGGTTTATTGTCAGGAGTATACACATCACAAATTATACGAGCAGTACTTTTCTCATGATTTTCCCATGGAAGGACTGCATATGTTGAAATATCTGGTTTAAGATACATATCGCTTTCAGCAATCCTTGTAAATCCTTCAATTGAACTTCCATCAAACCATGTACCTTTTTCAATACTCTCCTTTAGCTTTTCAACCGGGATTGTAACAGATTTTATCATACCATGCAGATCATTGAACTGAAGCTGGATAAATTTTACATTATCCTTCTTCACTTTATCCATTAATTCTTCATTCTTATCCATAATTATCCCCTCCTATTTCTTCTGAAGTGAATCTAATTCGTCAGATTCTCCGCCTATAGCAGCTAATCCTTTTTCTCCAGTCCTAATCCTTATGCAGTCATCAACAGGAAGAACAAGAATCTTACCATCACCAATCTCTCCATTATTCGTTCTTGCTCCTTTGATTATTGCCTTAGTGGTCTTTTCGACGTAACTTTCATTTACTGCAGTTATTAACATAACTTTTCTATGAAGCTGGACCTCTTCAACTATACCTCTATATTCTTCTATATTTCCCTTTTGTTGACCGCATCCTTTTACATCTAAGATAGTCATCATGTGTATATTATTTTCCCAAAGTGATTTCTTAACATCAGGAAGTTTTTCCGGTCTGAATATTGATAATATTATTTTCAATTTCCTCACCTCAATTAGTTGAAGCACTTATTGGAAAATCAGCATATGCTTCTGCTCCATGCTCTGATAGATCCAAACCCTTTAATTCATCATCTCTGCTAACCCTAAGACCAATAATCATGTCAATCAATTTAAACATGATAATAGCAGATACAAATACCCATAAAAATACAGATAAAACACCAATTGATTGGCTTATAAATAAAGACAAACCACCTCCAAAGAACAATCCATTCACCCCACCATATGCTTTTTGAGCAAATAATCCAACTGCCAGTGTTCCGAATGCTCCGCATACACCATGAACCGAGACTGCACCCACTGGATCATCCACTTTTAGGATTTTGTCAATAAATTCCACTGAAAACACAACAATTGCCCCTCCCAAACCTCCGATTATCACTGAACTTAGCGGACTTACATTTGCTGTTCCAGCAGTTATGCTGACCAAACCAGCTAAAGTTCCATTTAAAGTCATGCTGATATCTGATTTACCATATTTTATCCATGATACTATCATTGCAATAACTGATCCTGAAGCTGCAGCCAAAGTTGTTGTAACAGCAATTACTGCAATGCTCAAATCAGTCCCAGATGTTGTTGACCCTGCATTAAATCCAAACCATCCAAACCATAATATAAACACACCTAAGGCTGCAAGAGTCAGAGAGTGTCCTTTAATTGCCTTTGACTTACCATTAAAATATTTTCCGATCCTCGGCCCTAATATTATTGCACCAGCCAAAGCTGCCCAGCCACCTACGCTATGGACAACTGTTGACCCTGCAAAATCAATAAAAGGCGTGCTTAGGCCTGACAACCATCCCTTTCCCCATATCCAATGCCCTACAACAGGGTAGATTATTGCAGAAATAATGATTGAATAAATTATATAACCGCTAAATCTTGTTCTTTCTGCCATTGCTCCACTTACAATAGTTGCTGCTGTCGCTGCAAATACAACTTGAAACATCCAGAATGCAAATGTCCATAATCCATCTGGATTTGCTGTATTTGCAGCTGAAAGAAAAAAGCCATTCATCCCAAAATAGGCAGTTCCAGTGCCAAACATAATACCAAATCCAACTGCCCAATAACTGAGTGAGCCTGCGGCAAAGTCCATTAAGTTTTTCATTATGATATTTCCTGCATTCTTCGCTCTTGTAAAACCAGTCTCGACCATGGCAAATCCAGCCTGCATGAAAAAAACGAGAAATGCAGCAATAAGAGTCCACATTGTATCAATTGAGACTGCGTTACTTTCAGCGCTAAATGAAAAAACACTAACAGAGAGTATGATTGCCATGGCAGAATAGATTGTGATTATTTTATATTTCATATTTCCACACCTGTTATTAGATTATTTATATATGATATTTAAACTTATTCTAGAAAATAACTAACATATCTGTTATATTAATAGTAAAATTTAAATATATGTTAAGAATAATACACTAAATCTATATAAAGAATTAACAATTGTCTTATAAAAGTTATAAAAGACTTAAAAAACACAGAGGTTTTAACATGACTGTAGACACAGACCCACTCGATCATATAATCCTGAATATTCTTAATGATAATGCGAGACTATCTTATAGACAGGTTGCTAAAAAAGCAAATGTATCTGTTGTAACAGTGATGAACAGGGTAAAAAGATTAGAATCCGAGGGCATTATAAAAAAATTCGCTCCTATAATTAATTATGAAAAATTAGGTTATGGATTCCATGTTGTTATACAATTACGGATATCAAAAGGAAAAGAGGCTGATGTTGATAAGAAAATAATCAATACTGAGAATGTTTTTGCAATCTATGACATGACTGGTGACTTTGATACAGAGATAATAGCTAAATTCAAGAAAAGGATGGATCTTGATAGATTTGTCAAAAGACTGCAGACATTTGAAAATGTGGAAAGGGTTCATACAAAGCTGGTGCTGAATACAATCAAAGAAGAGCCTATCAGGATCAATTGAATTAATTGATAATTTTTTCCAAAATGGATAATCTGAAAAAATATTCAAAAAGATTTGTTATGGTTTTCTTAGTGTTAACATTTGCTTACATCATAATTGTAGGAAATGCAAGATATATGATGTTTAATGAAGATGTTTATCATAGAATGTTTGAAAAGCATGGATCATATACAAGATTAGAGAATGCTGATGAGATTCTTGAGAATATATTTGATTTTTTAAATCATAAGGATGAATTAGGAGATTATGGATATTCTGAGAAAGAGATTGATCATATGGATGATGTCAGGAATTTCTTTGATATCATGATCTCATTGTTTTATCTGTTCATTGTTGCTGACCTGATGATAATACTTGCATTGTTTTACTATTTCAGATTTAAGATTAAGAATCTTTTAAAGATATTTAGGAATGGAGCACTTGTGGTTGTTGGATTGGGAGGTATATTATTGGTATCTTTTTTAATAAATTTTTACAATACATTTGTAGCATTGCATTATTTATTTTTTAAACCAGGATCATTTATGCTCAGCCGAACAACTGTATTGAAACAATTATTGCCTGATTCACTATTTGAAGATTTACTTATGAGGATATCAGTTAATGTGATGATCACTTCAGTTATGATTATCTTATTAAGCTATGCTATCATCTCATATTATAAGAAAAAACAGTTGTGATGCAATTTCCATACCATTTTCTATATTTCTTATTACCTAAATATTTATATATGCAATTTAAGAGAATAAATCAATAATTTAACAAGAGGTGTTACTTCATGAAGATAAAATATATGCTGATATATATTATAATATTGATAATCATATTATCTGGTTGCTCTCAAATAAAAAATGAAGATGATAAATGGAGCTGGGCACCAGGAAAAGGACCGACTGCCACAACTCTTGGAGATGTCACAATAATAATTGATGATACAACCACAACTGAGGCTGAGACTACAACAACTATGGCAGTTACAGCGACAACTATGGCAGATACTTCAGGCTTGCAAAGAAAAGAATATAATGAAGGCGATCTTGTAAGTTTCCCTAATCTTGCTAAAACTGATGCTGATGGAGATCAGATATCCTACACATTTACATCACCTCTTGATGAGAAAGGAGAATGGCAGACCAAGGCAGGTGATGCAGGAGAATATAAAGTTACAATTATTGCATCAGATGGCAAGTCTGAGACAAAAAAAGAGCTGTTGATTGTTGTTAAAAGCCTGAATAAAGCACCAGTTATTGAACCAATTGCAGATATAACAGTAAATGAAGGTGAAACAGTCACACTTGACATCAAGATATCTGATGCAGATGGAGATGATGTTACTGTTGTGATATCCGGATGGATGACTGAGAATTCAAAGGCTACAGGATTTGATGATGCAGGAACATATACAGTTACTGTAAAAGCATCAGATGGAAAATCAGAGTCAAAACAGGATGTTAAGGTTACTGTAAACAATGTCAACAGGGCTCCAATAATCAAAGATATCAATGATATCACTGTGACAGAAGGTGACAAGGTTTCCATTGCGACAACATCAGCTGATCCTGATGGAGATTCAGTGACAATCACTTATCCATCACCTTTTGATTCAAGTGGTAAATGGCAAACATCTGAAGGTGATGCAGGTGAAAACGAATATACAATCATTGCTTCAGATGGAAAACTGACTGATTCAACATCTGTAAAAGTCATTGTTCAAAGCAGCAATAAGCCGCCTGTATTGACTATTGGAAGCACGAGCATTACTGTTGAAGAGACAGAGACAGTGACAATAGATGCAAGTGCAACAGACCCAGAAGGAAAGGATGTTGCAATAACATATTCAGGATGGATGACATCTGCAACAAAATCTACTGGATATGATGATGCAGGAACATATAAAGTCACTGTCAGTGCTTCAGATGGAGTGAAATCAGTGAGTGCAGAAGTCACTGTGACAGTAAAAGACAAGAACAGGTCACCTGTTATCAATATCTGATTTTTTTCTTTTAATTTTTTTTATTTCTTATATTCCATTTTTTTTAAAACTCAGAAAAAACAGTATCGAAAGGTTTAAATATGTAATAGCCACTTACATTTTCTAGGTTAAAATGATAAAAACAAATTTTGAGGCTGTTGGCGCAGTATGCGCTGGTTATATTCATTATTGATAGTTCTAACTCTTATTTTTATCTAAAACAGCCTATAACTGACTTCTGCACAAGATTTCAGCAAAAAATTGATTTATTAGACACATTTGTTTTATTAGATTCTTATGCGTCAAAATTCTTCTCATCAAATATCTTTTCATCTTTTTTTATTGGCGATAGTAGTTCAATGGCAGAATACTGGACTGTGGCTCCTGAGGCAGGGGTTCGATTCCCCTCTATCGCCCTTTATTTCAAACAGGAGGTAGAAAATGACTACTATAATTGAAAGCGGTGATTGTATTCATCTTGGTCCCAAAAAACTCAGGACTTAGAAGATACAGAGAAGAAGCATTATCTTTTTTTACTGATAAATCTAGATTGATAGAAGTAAGAGCAGAAGATATACCTTTTCTTTTAAAACAGTTCAAAGATAAAGGAAAAAAAGCTTTTGGATTGACTGGTGAAGATTTATATAAAGAGTTTTGCCTAGAAAAAAGATGTTCAAAACTTAAGGTCTTGAAAAGGATATCTTGGGATGATGAAAAAGCCTTGTTCAACAAACCAACATTATGCCTTATAGGGCCAAAAAACAACAGATTAGAATCAATGAAAAAAGATTTGACAGTTTGCATTTCTTCAAAATATAAAAGAATAGCAAGAAAATATCTGAACTTTTTAGAAAGAAAAGGATTTATTTTCAAAAAAATCTATGTCAATGGCTGTGTAGAGACAAGTTGCAGTGAGGGATTAGCTGACCTAATCATTGATATTGTCTATACTGGAGATTCACTTAATAAATTCAAATTAAGCATTTACGATAAGATTATGCAGAGTGATTTTCTAATATTATCGAATGGATTTGAAAAAGAATGTATCACGCCAAATAAAACATACCAAGTACAAAAGGTGTAATCTAAAATGATAGCAATAATTGATTATGGAGCTGGAAATTTGAAAAGTGTAGAGAATGCTTTGAGATATTTAGGGATAAATCCTAAAATAACTTCAGATCCAGAAGAAATTGAGAAAGCTGAAAAATTAATCCTTCCAGGAGTCGGTTCATTTGGATTTATGATGAAGAGTCTTGAGGAACGAGGATTAGACAAAGCTATAAAGCAATTTATAAAGAGCGGAAAACCTTTTTTAGGAATCTGTTTAGGCCTGCAAGCACTTTTTGAAAAAAGCGAAGAAAGTCCTGGTGTTAAAGGATTAGGAATATTTAAAGGAGAAGTAGTCAGATTCAGTAAAGGGAAAGTGCCTCAAATAGGCTGGAATAAGATAATGCCTGTTAAAGAGATATCTGCTAAAAATAATATTTTTCAAGAGTGTTATGTATATTTCGTCAATTCATTTTATGTTGTTCCAGAACAAAAAGAGATTATTGCCCTTACCACTGATTATAATAAACTATTTGTTAGCGCTATCTTATATGAAAATGTGACTGCTGTCCAGTTCCACCCAGAAAAAAGCGGTGAATTTGGACTTGAAATATTAAGGAGATGGTCAAAATGCTGACTAAAAGAATAATCCCTTGTTTAGATGTAAAGGATGGAATAGTTGTCAAAGGAAGGAATTTTGTCAGCCTGAAATATGCTGGTGATGCTGTTAAATTAGCAAAAAAATATAATGATGAAGGAGCAGATGAACTTATTTTTTTGGATATTACTGCTACTTATGAAAAAAGAAAGACAGTAATAGAGTTAGTTGAAAAAGTAGCAAATCAAATATTTATCCCTTTTACTGTTGGTGGAGGAATCAATAATATTGATGACATCAGAGATATCCTCAATGCAGGGGCAGATAAAGTTTCAATCAATACATCAGCTGTAAAAGATCCAGACTTGATAAAAAAAGCTTCTGAAAAATTTGGAAATCAATGCATTGTTGTCGCAATAGACGCTAAAAAGAATAATGGAAAATATGAAGTCTATATCAAAGGTGGAAGGAAACCAACAGGAATTGATGCTATCCAATGGGCAAAAAGAGCTGAAGAACTTGGAGCAGGTGAGATTTTATTGACTTCAATAGATACGGATGGGACTAAACAGGGTTTTGATATAGAATTGACCAGATTAATCTCAGAATCTGTGAATATTCCTGTAATTGCTTCAGGTGGTGCTGGAACTTTAGAAAGTTTTGTGGATGTATTTAAAAAAGGTAAAGCTGATGCAGCACTTGCAGCCTCTATCTTCCACTTTGAAAAATATACAGTTGATTATGTTAAAGAATATTTGAAAAACAAAAGTATAGAGGTAAGAAAATGAAAATCAAAAATTTTCAGCAGTTAACCAGGAGGTCGCAAAAATGATAATTCCAAGTATAGACATAATGGATGGAAAGGCTGTTCAACTTAAGCAAGGCAAAGAAAAAATATTGGAAAGAGAAAATGTATTAGAATTGGCTAGAGAATTTTCCAAATATGGCGAATTAGCTGTGATTGATCTAGATGCTGCTCTTGGAAAAGGAAATAATATTGATTTGATCAAGAAAATATGCAAGATTGCAGATTGCAGAGTTGGTGGTGGCATAAGAAGTTTAGCTAAAGCTAATGAATTATTGCAGGCTGGAGCAAAGAAAATAATTATTGGGACAAATGCAATGCCTGACTTTTTGAAAAAATTGCCAAAAGACAGAATAATTGTAGCTGTTGATACAAAAGAAAGTTTTGTAGTAAATCAAGGGTGGGTTACAAAGACCTCTAAAACACCATTTGATCTAATTGAAGAATTAGAAGATTATTGTTCTGAATTTTTGTTCACTAATGTAGATAAAGAAGGATTGATGCAAGGCATTGATATTGATCTTATTAAAAAATTAAGAGAATCAACCAAAAATAAACTTACTGTAGCAGGAGGAATCACTACAATCAAGAATATCCAAGATATTGATGAATTGAATGCCAACTCTCAGATTGGTATGGCATTATATACTGGAAAAATAAAACTCAATGAAGCTTTTATTTCATTATTAGACTTTAAGAAAAATAATGGATTAATTCCAACAATAGTCCAGGATACAAACAGACAAGTCCTTATGTTGGCTTACTCAAACAAAGAATCATTATTGAAAACATTCCAGACAGGAAATGCAACCTATTACAGCAGGTCAAGAAATAAAATCTGGGAAAAAGGAGAAACTTCAGGAAATTATCAAAGAATCATCAGAGTAAAACTTGATTGTGATAATGACACTCTGCTTTTTATAGTTGATCAAAAAAATGTAGCTTGTCACTTAGGAACATATGCTTGTTTTGATGACAAGGAATTTAATATTAACAGTCTATATGGTCTGATTGTGGATAGGATGGACAATCCTGTTCCTAATTCCTATACTTCAAAAATCATTGAAAAAGAAGAATTAATCAAATCAAAAATTGAAGAAGAATCTAAAGAAGTATTGAATTACAAAGATAAAGAAAATTTAATATGGGAAATTGCAGATTTGACCTATTTTATTTTGGTTTTAATGGCAAAAAAAGGGATAACTGTGAATGATATCAAGAATGAACTTTGGAGGAGAAGAAAATGAAAATAGTTAATCTGAATGAAATAGGTAAAATTCTTGACTACTCAAGAGATTTGTGTTAATGGATTAGAGGACATGAAAAAAATTACAATAACTTTAGCAGATGTTGAAGGTCTTGAAGCCCACAAAAAAGCGGCAGAATTAAGAAAAATAAGTTGAATCTTAGAAATCATGAATCTGATCAAACAAACTGCCCTAGACCAGTCTGCTTGTCGTTATCATCAGGGTCATTTATGGGAGTGCTTGGGAAGGCATAGGCGTATTTTTTTGCTTTTTTCAGGTCTTCCTCTGTAGGTTTATATGTAGTTACATCCTCATTGTTTAAAAGAGGTATTCCATAAGTTCCATCATAACCAGGCTGGACCCTGATCTTTCCTTCCCGGTTATTTAATATCACTTGTACAAGCTTTGGATCTGCAACCTGCTTGAGCTCTTCTTCAGGAGTGTTGAGCAGGATGTCAAATTCACTTCTTTTTGAATTAACAAGCTTAAAATAAATATCCCATACCTTTTTTGACGCAACTGATGTGTTGTTCAATGTGGCAATCAATTCTGAAAGAGGGATTAATGAGTAAAAATGTTTAGGATTCTCTTTTTTTGAACCTTGTTTCCTGTCAGCAAGCTCTTCAATCCTGTCAACAACACCAACTGGCATTTTTGAACCGCATTTAGGGCATGCATAATTCATCCTAAGAGCATCTTTTGGATTGAGGCAGACATCACATTTCTTATGTCCAGTAAAATGATATTTCCCGAAATTAGGCT
The DNA here is from genome assembly GCA_043810355.1 of Candidatus Woesearchaeota archaeon. Classification (GTDB taxonomy): domain Archaea; phylum Nanobdellota; class Nanobdellia; order Woesearchaeales; family JAGVYU01; genus JAZDHV01. Next base: position 7,284 of record JBDROB010000045.1, on the reverse strand, counting down.
CTGCCTCGACTGTCCCGAATAATCCTTCTCCAGTCCTGATAGCCTTGATAATATCTTTGTAAGTGATATTGTTATCATCAAGGTCAAAAATAGTTGCTTCTCTCCCTAATCTCCATGGCCAGAAGCTGTGTGAATCTGAAAATGAGACAAGATTGAACTTGTCAAGTTGTGAAAGTCGCCAGTTCATCGGAGGATCAGAGCTTATCCCAGTCTCCATTGCATAGATATGCTTTGTCTGATCCTTGAAACAGTCTTCAACTTTTGTATATTTATTATAGTCACCAAATAAAGAGAAGTGAGGAGTCCAGATATGGGCAGGTATAATCTCAATATCATCTGATATCTGTTTGAGATCGTAAGTGAAATCATTTCCAGGAACCTTGAAGATAGGCCTTCCGTCATAATCAATCCTTCCTTTTGACAGCAGATATTCAGTTATCTGGTCAACAACAGCAAAGTTTGGTGCAAGTAACACTATATGATTTCTTCTTCCTTTTCCATCCTGGCTGTAGATCAATGAGACTTCAGAAGAAAGAAGGAAATTATATCCAGATTGTGTCTTTAATATACCTGATCCATCCTCCTTCAATTGGCTTTTAAGCTCTTTATTCCAGTCAGGATGCTGGAAATCACCAGTGCCCATAAGATTTACACCTTTTATTTTTGCATATCTCTCTAAATTTGCCAAGTCGAGATTCTTGGATGTAGCTCTTGAATATTTAGAGTGGATGTGCAAATCAGCGAAGATTTTCATATATTTCAACAAATTTTGATTATATATAAAGATTATGTATTGAGAGGCTATTTTCAATAGAGTTTAATTGAAAAAGAATGCCTAGAGTCTAAAAATAATCACTAGATATGAATCACTAGATTAAAAAGTAAGGGACTAATTTGGAATAGAAAACTATAAATATTAGCTTCTAATGAATTTAATCTATGAAAAAAAGGGAAATATATACACTTGTTCTGTTCTTACTAATAATTATGACTTCTGGATGTAGTGATTCAACAACTGGAAGAGCTGTGCAAGAGAGGGGAAACCTCTATGAGGATACAACAACAACTATTGTTGATGATATCACAGCTAAATTCAATGAGATTGTGAATGGAGTTGAGACAGACAAAAATCTGGATGAGATAAATGTTGAGGTTGTCTCTGATGAAGATGATGAAGAGGTTGAAGAAGTGACAACTACAACAATTGTGGTAGAAGAGACAACAACAACTGAGACAACTACAACAACAGAGCCAGAACCTCAAGAGAATGAGGTCATAATACAAAATAATGAGATTAATCCTGTTGACATCTATATAAAAGTTGGAGAGTCTGTCAAATGGATAAATAATGAAGATAAATTAGCTCATATGGTGACCTCAATCTATTCCCAGGAGTTTAGGAGCGAAAGAATGGTTCCAGGAGACACTTTTGAGCATACATTCAATGAAAAAGGAGAATACCAATATATTGATGCGATTGTTCCAGACAAGATCAGGGGAAAAGTGATTGTAGAATAATTGATGTTCTTACACTCTTCAAATTTTTTTTTACAAAAGAAAAAACTTAAATAGTAGTAATAGCTGGATATAATATATGATTAAAAGAGGAGCAATTATAATAATCGTTGTCTTAATAGTGATTGCAATAATTTATGTAAAGGTTTCTGATGACGACTCAACTGACACAACAATGCCAGAAAAGAAATTTCCTACAATCGAGGTAATTCCAGATGTTACATCTACTACTATAGCAACATCAGTGATTTCAGGGATAGAGGATACAACTACTACAACAATAAGAGATTTACCCTCAATCACTACAACAACCTTATCAAATCCTCAAGGTACTATTCCAGTAATCACTACTACAACTTTGATGGGTGGAACAAAAAAGATCATTGTGAAATACCGTGAATTTTCTGAGAATGAATTAATCATTAACAAAGGAGATACAATCATGTTTGAACCTGATGATCCAGTAAGGTTCTTTAAAATTGCATGTTATTTTGATGGTGTAAGATTCTTTTCATCAGAAAATATCTATGATAAAGAGATAGTTGAAGTCAGTTTTGATGAAATTGGATCATATACCTGCATTGATGCAATCTATGGTCCAAGATTAAGCATTGAAGTTAAATAATTGTTCTAATAATCATGATTAAATATTGACCATATCCTATAGAAAAGCTTATATACTAATTATGTGTTGGTTTTATATCGTTGTTAAAAAAGAATGGTGAATCATATTTTTTTAGAAAATGAAGTAATATTTCTTAGAATTATTCAAATTAAAAAACTTATATCATTAAGAGGTGTTTAAAATGGAAGATGATAATATTGATGCATGTCCGTTTTGCGGATCCTTGATTGAAAATGGCCAGAGTGTCTGTCCAAATTGTGATGAAACAATATCTGATGTTGATGTTGACTCTTACTAGTCCTTTATTTCTCTTACTAGTCCTTTTTTTAATAACGATTCTGGGCAGTTATTGGGTTAAATTTATAAACCTAACCTCATATTGAATTAATGAGTATTCACTAAAGATGACTAAAAAATTGCATTACCAGATAAAGAAGCCAGTTGACCTGTCAAATCTTCTAGAAGTCAAAGGCCATGATTTTGAAAAAGGAACTGACTTGCACGAAGTCCTAAAATCAATGAAAAAGACTGGGATACAGGCTACAGAGCTGGCAAAATCAATTGAGATAGCTCATATCATGCAAAGGGAAAAGGCTGCGATATTCCTCTCATACACATCGAATATGGTCTCATCTGGAGTGAGAGAACCAATCAAATATCTGGTGAAGCACAAGAAGGTGCATGTTCTAGTGACCTCCGCAGGAGGGGTTGAGGAAGACGCGATAAAGTCAATAATGCCTTTCAGGATCGGGAATTTCTATGCAAATGGAAAGACTCTCTTTGATTCAGGGATTGTCAGGATAGGCAACATTTTTGCCACAACAGAGCATTACACCTATTTTGAGTTCTTCATAAGGAAGGTTTTTGACAGACTGGCAAATGAAAAGGCAAAAAACAATAAGTCAGGAATATGCATTGTGACGCCGTCAGAAATAGCAAGCATGATGGGAAAACTTATTGGAGAGGAAAAGAACTGTGATGAAAAAGGTTCAATCCTCTATTATGCTTACAAGAACAATATACCATTGTTCTGCCCTGGAATTGTTGATGGAGCAATTGGAGACATTCTTTATTATTACAAAATGAAGAACAATAAATTCTATGTTGATGTTGGAGAAGATCATAAAAAAATAATTGATTTTGTATTAAGCTGCAAGAAGACAGGAGCAATAATCCTTGGAGGTGGCATTTCAAAGCATTATGTGCTGAATGCAAACATATTCAAGGATGGGCTAGACTATGCAGTCTACATAACAACTGCTGACTCTTATGACGCTTCTGATTCAGGAGGAGACCAGGAAGAGGCAATAACATGGGCTAAGATTAGACCAGAGGCGCTGAGGGCAAAGGTTTTCTGTGACGCTTCTATTGCGTTTCCGCTTTTGGTTGCAGGGGCATTTGTTAAGGAAAAGGACAAGAAAAAGTAATTTGAAGCAGCTTCGCCAAGAACTTTTATAAGCATACTTAAGGATAAAGAAAAAATGATATCTGATGTACTGCCTCAGATGATGAGTATACAGAAATCTGTCAAACAAAAGCCTTCAATAACCTTATATGAAGGGAAAGAAGGAATAAAGACTGTTTATGAAGACATTTTAGTTGAGGCAAAAGAAATTATTGGATTATCACCAAAAAAATCACTTTTAAATCTATTTGAGTATTATATGCCTCATTTTTTTGAGAGAAGGTTGAAGGCAAAAATAAAAGTAAGATGCCTTTTAGATGGAAAACCATTAGTTTCAGGACTTCTTGAATACAGAATAATTAAGGACAAATTTGAAACTGGCTATTGGATATATAACAATAAGGTTGTTATCTTCAGCTTGACTAAAAAAGATCCTTTGGCAATAGTCATTGAAAACAAGTCAATTGCAGATGCAATGAGAATAACATTTGAATTGGCTTGGAAAGCTGCTGAGAAGAAAATTAAAAGATAAAATCATCAGGAATTGATCAAAACATTCCTTTTGCTGTCTTTACGCCTGCCAGATAATCATCAATCTCCAGGTTGCCTTGTATGCCAAACTTTGCAAGCAGGTCAATAAGTTCTGATAAAGGCAAACCAGCAATTTCAGCTGCTTTTGATATGCTTGCCTTCCCTTCCTGATATTGCATAATTGCAAAATATATTTTTCCTTGCTCTACTAATTCCCTTACCATAGTACTTTTATCTTTTTTTAGCAAAATAGACAGTTCCTTTACTAGCTCAACATCTTTCTCAGGCAAACGAACAGTCATAACAGTATCCATTTTTGTCATTTTCCTAACCCCTCCTTGGCATATTTTATGATTTCCATCATTAATCACTTATACCTGACTTTTTTCCCCATGCCTTTCATTCCGCCGAGCTTTTTCATCATCTTGTTCATGTCACCCATATCTTTGGCACCTTTTCCCTTGAAAAGCTTTACCATCTTCTTGCTCTGCTTGTACTGCTTGATCAATTCTCGGATAATAGAAGTTGAAATACCTGATCCTTTTGAGATTCTATCTAATCTTTCTGAAGTGATTGTCTCTGGATCCTCAAGCTCCTCTTTTGTCATAGAATCCATTGCATGTCTCCATTTACCGAGCTTTTCTTCCTGGACATTAAGCATCTCTTTTGGCAACTGCAACTGCCCGAATCCAGGGATCATCTCGACAATCTTGCTCAAAGAGCCCATCTTCCTCATAGCACTCATCTGCTCATAAAGGTCCAAAAGATTGAATTCGCCTGAGAGGAATCTTTTGCCAAGGTCTTGTGCATCCTCTTCAGTGATTGCCTCTTTTGCCTTATCAAGAAGAGCTTCCAAGTCACCCATTCCAAGAAGCCTGCCGACAAAACCCTTTGGATTATAAATCTCAAGATCATTGATCTTTTCACCAATTCCAATAAAGACAACAGGAGCTTTTGTAACAGCACAAGCACTTAAAGCTCCACCTGCTCTTGCTGTCCCATCCATTTTTGTGACAATCACACTTGTTATATTACATGAGTCATGGAACTGCTGTGCCTGTTTCTGGGCAGCTTGACCAATGTCAGCTGAGATAACTAAAATTCTTTCCTGTGGGTTGATTAGTTTATTGATGCTCTCAATCTCTAGGATAAGATCTTCTGATAATGCATCTCTTCCAGCAGTATCAATCAACAGGATATCATATTTGCTAAAATCTTTTTCATGTTGTTTCCATATCTTTTCAGGATCTTTTTCTTTTTTATCAATAAAAACAGGAACATCTGCTGATTTAGCAATCTGCTCAAGTTGAGTCATAGCAGCAGGTCTGTGTACATCTAATCCAACCAAAGCAACTTTGTGACCTCTTTTGTTAAAATAATGGGCTAATTTTCCGCATTGAGTGGTTTTACCAGAACCAAAAAGTCCGACAAGCATGATTTTGTAAGGCTTTTTTGCCTTATCACTTATCTCAATCTTTTTAGGCTCTTTTCCAAGGAAAATCACTAATTCTTCATAAACAATATTTATCAAATGTTCTTTCTGAGTAAGGCCAGAAGGAGTCTTTTCATCCTTAATCCTTTTCTTGATGTTTTTTGTAAGATCAAAAACTAATTGCACATTGACATCTGCCTGAAGCAATGATCTTTGCAGATCCTTGATAAGTTCATTTATCAGCTTATCATCTACAAACATTGATTTTGCTATCTTCTGCAATGAGTCCTTTAATGAATTACCAAGTTTCTCCAGCACCATTATAGACCATTATAATAGGTGTTTATTTATAAAGTTAATTGATAGCATAAGGGAAAAATTTGGTACAAAATCACCTGATAACATCTAATTCCCTTAACAATTCAGTTTTATCAATAAAAGAAAGTCCCCTGTTAAGCAGGTCAATCATCTTCTCATATCTGGGTATGTTTCCATACTGGCTATCAGGCCTTCTTGTTACATAGCAGGCAGCCATGAGATGACCCATTCTGCAAAGTTGGCTAAGATTATGTTCTTCAAGTTCCCCCACTTTGAATGGATCAGAATAAGTCCTGTCAGGTCTAGTGAATTCAAGCTCAAATCCAGCCCTGAATGAGTCTCCTGCTCCGACAAATTCAGATGCATCTGATATAACATATTCAGATTCAACTTTTATCGGTCCAACCTTGTCACCATTTGGTTTTCTGTATAAAATGAATGCGTCAGTCCCTGCAGTAATGCCATAAATCTGCGGTTTTCCTGGTCTTGTAAAATGATCTGACAATCTAGTCAAGAAATACATATTCCATTCGTCTTCAAAATCTGCGTCAACTTTCATTCCAAAAGTGTTTGAGATCATCCTTGCCTCTGCTGCTGAACAAAAGAAGACACTCAAATGAGGTAGAACAGGTTTCAATAGATTGTATCTTGGGATACCTAATCCTTGAGCAATTACTTCATCAACATTCGGGACAAATGTGTGGGTGTCAACCATAACATGATATTTTTTACTCAATCTTTCAACAACTCTTGCGAGTTTTCTGCCATTTTCCTCATCCATTTTTGCCATCAGTCCAGAATAAAGGTAATGGATGAACGATCCCTCTGGCGTTTGTTCAATCCTCTCCAGAATCTCAGGTTTTTCAATATCAAGATGATCTACGGCATTTGGACAATGAAGAATTGGATTTCTTCCTGACCTTTCAGGCCTTATAAAAGAAGCTCCAGAAGGATAGCGATAGTTGTCAACAATGATTGGGACAACTCCAGTTTGCTGCATGATATTGAGCATGAATTCACCATGTCTATCATAATATTTCTTTCCAAAATTAGATTTCTTCCCTAAAGCAGTCATGATACCAGTTCTTCTGCCAGATTTTGCGAGCAAAGGAGCAACATTTAGAGATCCTCCGCCCATTGCGTTTGTTCCCTTTCCCTGATCATAAGCCAACCATTTAGGGTGAACAGGCTTGAACCTGCCTGAATCAACAACAAGGCCATCTTCCTTAATCTCATCAAGAAAATCAAAACCAGGATTGATCATGTCAGTGCATGTTGTGCCAATGACCAAGACTGAGAGATCTGATATTGATTTAATTTTACTCATTCTTTCATCCTCCAATCCCTTATTCTTAAATATTGATCAAAATCATTTGGAAGGGACCATAAATCCTTCTTTTGCCAAATGTGGCTTTGCTATAATTGTACATCCTGGAGCTGTTGCTATATATGATGATG
>JBDROB010000044.1:0-21016 GCA_043810355.1 Candidatus Woesearchaeota archaeon | reverse complement strand
TTTATTAAAAGCAGTTGATTATTATTATCATATGCAGACAATAACTGAAGGCAAAGCCAGAATAAAGGTCCATGATGGAAAGCCATCAAAAAAGCTTCCAGTATTCTATAATCCAGTCATGAAACACAACAGGGACATATCTGTCCTTATCCTGAATAGCATCAACCAAAAAGACATGAATATCTGCCTGCCTCTGGCAGCCTCTGGCATCAGAGGGATCCGTTTCTTGAAAGAATTGAAAAAAGGCATTTTAAAAGAGATTTTCCTCAATGATATAAGTCCAACAGCAGTGAAGAACATCAAGGAAAATCTAAGATTGAATAAGATCAAATCCAGCCAGTCAATAAAGATAAACATTAGCCAAAAGAATGCAGACAGGTTGCTGTCTGAATCAAAAGGCCTCAATTATGTTGATATTGACCCTTTTGGCTCACCTAACCTTTTTCTGGATCCTGCTTGCAAAAGGATTTCAAGAGATGGTATACTTGCTGTGACAGCAACAGATACTGGATGCTTGGCTGGCACATTCCCTACTGCTTGCAGAAGAAAGTATTGGTCAAATCCGTCAAGAGATGACAATATGCATGAGACTGGATTACGCATACTTATCAGAAAAGTCCAGCTCATTGGAGCGCAATATGACAAGGCCTTGATACCAGTTTATTCTTATTTCAAGGATCATTATTTCAGGATATTTTTCAGATGTGAGAAAGGAAGGAAAAAAGCTGATGAGATTATCAGGCAGCATAAATATATTTTAAAAGGAAATACTGGAAAAGGAAAAAAAATGATTGGAAATAAGGATAAAGACAGCAAAGTTAATGATATCGGCCCTCTCTGGACTGGTCCATTATGGGACAAGAGTCTTGCAAAAAACATCTGTGAGGAAGACAATTTTTCTGATCCAGAGCTATCTGCATTCCTAAGAACAATTGCAGATGAATCAAAGATTGAAACCCCCGGCTTTTTTGACATCCATCAGGTATGCAAGAGGAACAGGATAAAAAAGATTCCTAAGACAGCAGAACTGATTGAAAAGATAAAGACCAAAGGATTTAAGACAGCAAAAACCCATTTCAGGATCAATTCAATCAGATCTGGTATTCCTGAGAAAGAGCTTATAGACTTGATGAAGAAATAAATTTGTCATTAAAAAAGTATTACTAATCCAATAATTCTCACGTTTTGCATGTTATGTTGCTGTGATTAGCAAAACGAACCTTAATAACAAATATAACTTTCAACTCATTTTCTCTTTCTTCTGAAAAATCTTCAATTATTCCGAAAACATTTATAAAAATTCGCAAAAAACCACAGGACACTGGACATTCTGCTGTGAAGTATTTAAATGAGTATAAATTAAAAAAAGTGGGATCACTGATCCCTAAAAAGAAGTCACTCCTCAACAGATGGTTTCTAAAGGGATTGGTGATCCTACTTCTATTTAAATATTTTGAAAACCTAAACAACCTGAACATACCTGTATTCAGCATCCCTTCTTCCTTTCCTGTCGCTCATCAATGAGATCTTTGTAAAATACCATCCAGGCTGTGCATTCTCAGGTACTGCTAACCAAATGCTCTCAGATGTCTTTGAGTTGCTGGGCAAGTCAAACCTTGGCGAGACTGCATACAGTCCAAGATCATAGATATATACCTCTACTCTCATGTCATTCTCTCTATGCCTGAGATTGTTGACAACATTGACATGCAGACCAATAGGATCTCCTGGATATTCTGGAAACTGTCTTATCTGCCCCAGATACAAAGAACTTACTATTAATACTATGAATAATCCTATGACTCTCTTTTTCATTATGACCACCAGTTTTACTTTTTCACCCCTTGCACAAAGAGAAAGAAAAATGATATTTAAGCTTTTGTATGAAATAAAACCATCTATTAGAACATAAATAATTTGATAATTATTTATCTTACATCTTCTAAATCTAATAAAATAGGACTATTTCCTGTTATGTCTTCTGGCTCAATCCCAAGCTCTCTCCACTTGTTAATATAGCCGTCTGTTATTGGGTCCATTCTTGCATTGATCCTTCTCACTGTTGCAACACCTTCTCCGCCTCTATGCTGTGCTAGCACTTCTCTGACAACCTTGCCTATGTCAACCATCACTGTATTTGGAACAGATCCAAATCTTGACATGCTCTCTTGAGGTAGTCCATCATGTTTCCTCGAAAACATCAATTCTCCCCTTGGAGTAATTCCATAAAACCCAACTCCATATACACTGTCATCTCTTACTTCATGCCCTATATTCGCAGCCATCACTTCCAGAAATGGTGCTTTCTCACCTCTCCTAGCCATCTGTATGAAATCTCCGTTTGGATATCCATAAAAGCTAAGAACTGGTGCTGTTTCTTCTCTGCATACAAGAAATCTTCCTGTCAGACCAGAATGATAGTCTATCGGAAAGTGTCCTATTCTTGTTATATAATTACTCATTAAGAAGTATCTAATAGAGGATTGGAAGTTTAAATATTTTTATATTCTCAAACCAATATATTCCAGTAAACATGACGGAAAAAACACGGAATTTTCAACAAATATATTGTTTAAAATCAAGAAGGAACACGTTTTGCACATAATGAAGAATATCTATTAGCAAAACGATAAAATGCCAGAAATTTTCCACCAGTTTTTAATTGGTGGCTGAAAGCCATTCCCAATATTGGAATCAGAAAAATGCTCAAAAATGCAGAACATTTTTGGCATGCCAGAAATTTTATTAAAATTTCTGAGCATTTCTGAGCACTAAGAACCACCAGTCCGTAGATGTAGTTGATGTTGAATTGATGAATCCCACTAGTCTCTGACTGGTGGTTCTTTAGAAAACTAAAACAATAAATAAAGATATAAAACAACCAGATATTAGCACAAATTTTAAAAACCAACCTCTATTAATTCTTTTTACTATGATAAGAAAGCCGATAATAACCTTTTTAGGTCATGTGGATACTGGAAAGACAAGTCTGCAGGATTTTATTAGGCAGAGCACTATGACTGAAAGGGAAGCTGGATTGATTACACAGCATGTCGGCGCTTCATCTGTTCCTATTGAGACTATCAAGAGAATCTCAGGTCCTCTGTTAAAGACATTAAAGATAGAAGTAACAATCCCAGGATTGCTGTTCATTGACACTCCTGGCCATGAGGCTTTCACGACATTAAGAAAGAGAGGTGGAAACCTAGCAGATATTGCAGTTGTGGTCATTGATATCAACGAAGGATTCAAGCCTCAGACTTTTGAATCAATTGATATCCTCAGGCAGTACAAGACACCTTTCATTGTTGCTGCCAACAAGATTGACCTTATCAATGGCTACCAGAACCATGAAGGCAGTCTTATCCAGATATTAGATGCTCAATCTGCTAATTTCAAGAAAGGTTTTGACACAAAATTCTATAATCTTGTATCTAAATTCTATGAGAAATACCAGATGAATGCAGAACGGTTTGACAAAGTGAATGATTATACAAAGCAGATTGCAATCATCCCTTGCTCTGCAAAGACTGGTGTTGGCATTCCTGAGCTGTTGATGATGCTTACAGGATTGTCACAAAGATTCCTCAAGGATGAGCTGAGCTGTGATGTTGAAGGCAATGCAAAAGGGACAGTCCTTGAGGTCAAGGAAGAGAAAGGCATTGGAAAGAGCCTAGATATCATAATCTATGACGGCTGCCTCAAGAAGAATGATATCATTGTGATTGGGGGAGTCACTGAACCAATTGTCACAAAGATTAGATCTTTGTTTGAGCCAAAGCCATTGTCAGATTTAAGGGATAAAAAGACAAGATTCACCCCTATTGATTCAGTTTCAGCTGCAACTGGTATCAAGATATCTGCTCCTGATATTGAAGATGTTGTCCCAGGCATGCCATTAAGATCCTGCATTAAGAAAAATCTGGAAAAGGTGAAGGAAGAGATCCAGAAAGAGGTTGAAGAGGTCCTTATTGAGACTGACAGGAATGGGATCATTATCAAGGCAGACACTCTTGGGTCTCTTGAAGCTCTTATCCGGTTGTTGAGGGAGAAAGAAATCCCTATAAGGATTGCTGGAGTCGGGAATATATCAAAAAAAGATATTACAGAGGCTGAATCCAATTCTTCTGAAGATCCTCTTCATGCAGTTGTCCTTGGCTTTAATGTGATTGATGATTCTAAGATCTGCAATGACCATGTCAAGGTATTGACATCAAATATCATCTACAAGATAATTGAGGAACTTGAGAAATGGCAGGAAGAGCAGAAAAAAAGTGAGGAGGCGAGAGAACTGGATTTTCTGATAAAACCTGCAAAGATTGAGGTCTTGAAAGGTTATGTTTTCAGGCAGTCAAATCCTGCTATCTTAGGCATTGAAGTCTTGGAAGGGAAGATAAAGACAGGAATGCCCTTGATGAATAATCAGGGAAAATCTATCACTGAAGTGAAAGAGATCCAGCATAAGAAGGATAATATTTCTGAAGCTGAGAAAGGCATGCAGGTTGCAGTCTCAATGCCTGGAGTGATAGTCGGCAGGCAGGTAAAAGAGGGTGATATCTTATTTTCTTCAATCCCAGAAGAGCATTTCAAGAAATTAAAGGGATTAAAGAAATATCTGGGTAAGGAAGAGATTGAGATATTGAAAGAGATTGCAGAGATCAAAAGAAAGGATTACCCTACATGGGGTGTCTAAAAATAATGGAAAACCTAAAGATACTCAATAATAAAGAGACAAAACCAATCCTTAATAGTCTCAAGACACATTTTGGTTTTGATGCTAAGATTGATTTTGTTTTCCTCAAGTCAAATAAGAACAGGATATACTTGGTAAATAGGGACATCTCCAGGATTGACCTGTCTGGGATAAGAATAAACACAATCGGCATGTATATAGGAGAATTGGTTGGATCAGACCTAAGATTAAGTATTGAGGGTTCACAGCTAATTGGTCCTAAATCAAACAAGAATATTATATCAACTCAATTTGATGAACAGCTTGAATGGCTCAAGGGAAATGATTTAATCAAATCAGATGGAGATGATGGATACAAGATAATCAAGCATAAGGATGATTTCATCGGATGTGGAATGCAGAAACAGGGAAAGATCCTCAATTTTATTCCAAAAATAAGAAGGCTTGCATTGAATTCAGAATATTTTTCTTTAGAATAATACTCAAACCTTAATCAACTTCTCCTCGTTCCAATTTGCTTCTTGTTGTCATAATATTTGGCATAACTTCTTCAAGTTCTTTAGGAGGAAGTGAATATTGATTTGCTGTAGGATAAAATCCAAATCTTTTTCTATAATGATCTGGTGTCACAACAAAATTTATTCTTTCTCCGCTTATTGTATCTTTTATTATCTCTCTTGACCTGACATAATCTGGTGCCCAGCATTCTGCAAAATCCATCAGTTCTGATCCCATTTGAATAAGAGGTGTGACATCACTCGGACCCATTCCTTGTCTAACATTCCTTATCTGCCATGCACAAAGGTTTAATGCATATACTAAATCTCTTCTGAATAATCTTGTTATCTCTGGATTATGCCACTTGTTTATTAATGGTATAAATTGATAGAATGAGGAAAGGCTTTTTCTCACTAAGGAATAAATCTCTCCCTTTCTAAGGTCTATGCCTGTGCCAATATTGTGTCCAATATCAGCTAATTTGACAACTGTAATATTGTCTCCTTCTTCATTATCATGTTCCGCGATTGTCTGACAATAAATCCCATATTGATTTTCCACTAGATTTTTTCGAATAAGATCATAGGGTGTCTGGTTCATGGTTACTGAACAACTTTCTGATTCTGATTTTATTCTTTCCAATTTTTCTTTTAATAGATCTACACTTCTTTTTACATATTGAGAATGATCTGGATGGTTTATGTCAATATTTCCCATAACAACATCAATTAAGGTAAATGTCTCGTTAAAGCCAATATGGCCTTTCATGTGTTCAAATGCATTATCCAAATAAGGGAATATGCTTTTAAACCAATCTGTACAGACACCAACTCCTTTTGCAATCTCTTCTCCAAATAAATCATATACATTATCTATCTTTTCAAATGCTCTTATTAGATCATTATCACAAGTGTCTTCAACATAATCATGGAGTAAAGCAACAAGATACAATTTTGCATGTCTTGGATCAATCTTTAAAGGCAAATGTGTTGCCACAATCTCAGATGTATTCATCCAATGGATTTCTGATGGTATTGGTTCATCTTCTCTTGCATCCTTTCTCTGAAATCTGAATAAATCTTGATCAATCTGTCTTAATGCTGCCTGTTTTGTTTCAGAAATATGTTTTTTTGAATATTTTCCTTCAAAAATATGAGCTCTTTCCATATAAAACAATCCAAGCACTTGATTGAACCAAAAAGCCATATCTCTGCTATTATATTGAAATTCAGGACCATACACAGACCTAACAAGGGATTCCTCATTTTCATTTAGTTTTGGAGGATGTCTTCTTTCATTATTTTCAAAATGCTCCCTTAGAAATGGGACAATTGATAGAACCCTAGTTTCTAAATCACCCTCTTCTTCAGTAGTCTTAAACCTAATATCATTCTCAAATAGTTTCTTATCTCCGATTATTGGTTCCATTTTCTGTAATTATTGATTAGGTCTTCCTAGATTCATTTTTACCAATGTATCATAGATTCGATGAGGTAGATCAATATCCAGTACCTCAACCTTTCTCTCGACAATTTCTATTCTTGGATCCTTTCCATCTTCTGTGACTTCCCTCATATCTTCAAATCCTGCTTTCTTTGTTCCTACCCTAGTCCACTCGCCTAATGATGCAAAGTCATTGAAATACATTCTTGATGTGAAAAACAAGGATGAGGCTAAATCTTCAAGTTCTGGTTTTCTGACATTCACATCTTTAACTGGATATAATATGCCTTTTGGACTATAGTCAGGTGAAGAAGTAACTTGGAAAATATCTTTGTCTGCTCTTGTCGATCCAATCTCATAACATATAGAATTTGTATAAGAGCTTCCATCCTTGTTTGTCATTATATGGAAACCTAGACTGACCAGGATTTCAGCATCAGAATATCTTGTTTTTGGTCCAGCCTCTTTGAGCAATTTTCTCATCTCAAATTGTGCATCCCTATCAAGAGAGAATAATAAGAACACAGCATTATGATAAGTAGTATCAGCACTATATTTGTTGATTTCTAGACCAGATGCAATACAATTTACTGTTTTTACCTTCCCCTTATTCCCCATAAATGGTTTATTGCTATTGCTCATCAAAATACCTCATTCACCTTCTTTTTTAGAATTTACTGGAACAATGTAAAATTTAAAACATAATAAATTAATTTATATCAGTTCATCAATTTTCTTTTTTGTTCCTTTTGGCTCAATCTTGCCTTTTACCTTTGCATTCTCAGCCATTTTCTGAAGATCAACTCCTAGATCTTGCAAAGCCTTGATGTGCATCTGCATCAATTGCTCTACTATTTGAAGAATCTTGCTCATCTCTTCTCTCTCTTTTGCCAATGTACTCAAAGAACCTTTATGAAATCCAATCTGCTCTTCTTTGCTCATTTCTCCTTTTGACTCTGGATTTTTTTTTGCCATTTTTTACCTCTGCTTAAAATGATTTATATATGTAATATCTTAATATTGTTTGCATACAGTTATTTACATCTATTAAAATCATGACTTATATTCTTTAGTATATATTACAAGTGATTTTCCATTTAAAAACCTTTCTATATAAATTTGATATTTTCCAATTATGGACAATTAATGAGGGAAGGTGCTCACCACTAAAACAAGATTTATATACTAATTAGGAACAATTAATTTTATGGATCAAAATATCCTTGAAAATGCAGGCCTTACAAGAATTGAGGCTAAATTATACCTGACAATCCTTGAAGAAGGTGTTTCATTGGCTGGCAACTTGTCAAGAATATCAGGAATACATAGAAGATCAGTATATGATGCCATGGAACGCCTGATCCAGAAAGGCCTAGTGTCATATATTAAAAGAAACAATAGAAGATATTTTCAAGCCACTGATCCAAAACGGATCTCTGACATAATGAAATCAAAATCAGAAGATATCAATCAGATCCTTCCTCAGCTTATGATCAAGTTCAGGCTTTCAAAAGAGAAACAGGAGACTAATTTCTTTAAGGGAAAAGAAGGTATCAGGGCTGTATTTGAAGACCAGCTAAATACTGAAAAAGATGTCCTTGTCATTGGAGGCTCGCAAAAGGCTGAAGAGATCCTAAGATACTTCCTGCCTAGATATACTAAGGAAAGGATTGAAAAAAAGATTAGGCTAAAGATTTTATTTGATGAGTCTATCAGAAAGGATATAAAGGATATTCCATTGTCTGATATAAGGTTTCTTCCAAAAGGGCATGGTGGCCATGCTGCAATAAATATTTATGGAAATAATACAGCAATCATCTTATGGACAGATAATCCTCTTGCAATACTTATAAAAAACAAGGAGATAGCTGATTCTTACAGAAAATATTTTGATTTGTTATGGAAGAGCTCTAAGAAGTAAGATTAAGAGTGTCAAGTCAGAATTTGATTCATATAATATAATCAATTCAGAATTCGATGTGTTATTTCTTTAATCTCGAATTCCTAAAAGATTATATAATAGTTATGATAAGACCAAAATTAAAAGAATAAAAAAGTTAAGAAAAAATTATGGAGCGAATTTCAAATGCAGAAAATTTAGAATGAAATTCAGAATCAGATGAATATTTTCAGGTGAAATAATAAAAAAAATAGACAAAAAACATTTTCAGCTCATATGCAATTCTAAAATATCCTCATCCTTAAGCTGATGATCCAGTTTCATGATCTTCATCCCATCAAACTTCACAGATTTCCCCCAGATTCTGGCAAACTTGAACTTTTCAACAAAATCCCTGTGCAGTTTCTCGCAGACATCTCTTATTGTGCAGTCCCTGAATATTATCATAGGAACTTCCATATCTGCTTTTTTCCCATTCTCTTTTAGAAAGATCCTTACCAGGTTCAGTCTTTGAAATATCAGCTCCTTGAGCTCATCTGTTCCAGTCCCTTGGTCAGCGCTGATCAAGAGGTCTGCTTTCACTTTTTCCTTAAATCTCGCAATATCATCCTCACTTGCCAAATCAACTTTATTGGCGATGACAATTGATGGGATATAGCACTTGTTGCCTTCAATAATGTCTATAAGCTGATCCTCATCTATCTTCTCCCTTATCAGTATGTCAGCATTGCTTAACTTGAACTCATTCAGTATTGATTTTATTGTCTCATCTTTCATATTGAGCTTGACAGTCTTTCCTATCCTTATCCCCCCTCTAGAAGTCTTTGTTATTCTCACATCAGGCTTTTTCTGCATCAACCTTATGTCAGTGTCAAATATCTCTTTCAATAATACCTTATAGTGTTCAGGATGAAAAATATCAAGGATTAGCATGCAGAGGTCTGCAGTCCTCAGCACCTGAAGGACTTCTTTTCCTCTTCCTGTTCCTGCAGCTGCACCCCTGACAACTCCTGGAACATCCAGTATCTGGATCTTTGCGTGCTTGTATTCAAGCAGCCCAGGGATGCATGTTAATGTTGTAAATGCATAGCTCCCTATCTTTGAGTCAGCATTTGTGATTGCATTCAATAATGTGCTTTTTCCTACTGAAGGAAATCCGACCAAGACAACTGTCCCGTCGCCAGTCTTTCTTACACTGAATCCAGAACCTTTCTTTCCTTTTGAGCTCCTGCTCTCCTTCTTATCTTTCAGCCTTGCAAGCTTTGCCTTGGCCAATCCTATATGGTGCTGGGTCTTCTTGTTGTATTTTGTCTTGCTGATCTCTTCTTCAAGCTCTTTTATCTGCTTATCAACTTTCTCTGAGCTTCTCAGCTTAACAATCTGATTTTCCTCTTCTCTGTTGGCTTTCATCTTAATCTTGACTCATTTGAATAATTTATAATTACATAATTTATAATAAACTTTATAAATATATCTCATATTATTGTGATTATGGAAGGCAGTTTTATCGAAAACCTAGACAAGATTTTCAATTTACTCTTCAATCCAATAATAAAGAATATCATAGTCGCTGTTATAATTCTCTTGATTGGATTTATTATTGCTAGGATACTTGGAAAGATAGCAAGAAAGGTATTGAATGAGATTGATCTCAATAATATATTCAAGAAAGGTACTTCAATGAGCATCAATCTCGAAAAGGGCATATCTCTTTTTATCACTTATTTTATTTATTTCATATCAGTTGTCTGGGCTTTGGAGACGCTGAATATTGCCACAACAATCCTTTATATTGTTGTTACAGCTATCCTTATAATGATAATTGTCTCAGTACTTCTTGGAATAAAGGATTTTTTCCCTAATTTTATTTCTGGTATTTATTTCAAGCAGAAATTCTCAATCAAGATTGGTGACAATATAAAATTAGATGGGATTGAGGGGATTGTCAAAAGAGTTGGATTGATCAATATTGAGATTATTAACAAGTCCAATGATATTATCCATATTCCAAATTCAAAGATACTTAATTCAAAACTAAAGATCCATTCAAAAACTAAGAAGAAATAATAATATAATAGTTAGTTAACAGGTATTGCAATTCAGATAAGAGTATCAAGTCGGAATTTGATTCGAATTGCATACCACATCAAATTCCTAAAAAACAAGAATAATTAAGCCCAAATTAAAAATATGCAATAAATACTTAGAAATATTAATACAAAATCATATTCTCTCAAGCTGGCTTACAACATTCCATATCTGAGTCCTTGTGAATGGTTCCATGTTTGAGTCTTCTGCAATCTCATCGAGCTGGTGCAATGCTTTATTGACCCTGATTGAGACTTCTCCTGTATCTTCAAGCATCTTGATTGCACCTGCAACTTTCATCTTCACATTTCTTGGAACACTATTGTCATCATTTAGTTCACAAAGGCATACAATTATATCTTTGATCAATTCGTCTTGTTCCATTTTAACCTGTAGCATTAATACCAACTTTATTTTTTTCCTTTAATGTTTGATAAAACCTCTTCTTGAAGTTTTTTTGCCTTTTCTCTCATGATCTCTTCCTGTTTCTCAATGGCCTTTATTCTTAATGTGAGGACCTCTTTCTTGTCATTTAATTCTTTCTTAAGGCTGTTCTTGTCAACTGACACCATTATATTGCCTATGATCTTGTATGTGTTTTTTGAATCAGATGATTCATTTAGAGCAGATTCAATTTCTGCTAGCTGCTGCTCAAACTGCTGCCTTTGGTTCAATAGGTTCTGTAAATTCTGTTCAAGAAGTTGCATCTTTTGTATTTTCTCTTGATGGTCTTTTGATATCTCAGCCATTGTAATTTATATACCTTTCATCTTTTCATGGACTATCAGTAACTTTGATATTGAGTTTAATGCTGCTCTCAGAGCAACTGGATCTTTTGCCTCAATCTCAACAGTTATGCTTTCTTTCCCTTTTTTTATGATTTGGTTTGACCTGTCTGACTTAGTTGAGTCATTGTCAGGTTCTAGGGCTTTGACAAGTCCTTTGACATCACCTTTTATTTTTATTGTTGCAGCAAATTTCATATTGCCTTGACTTTTGTATTAGTTGATCTAGGTTTGAAAAGCATTTTGCTGCCACAATAAGGGCATCTGACTCTTTTTCTTAATATGTCTGTCCCGACTTTTTTGTTACAGACAAAACATTTGTAGGTTACCATTTTTAGTTAATTAATAATTATTCCCTTTTAAATCTTATGTTTTATATCCTGATTATGCAAATTTTTCAGCTTTTGCTGATTCTTCATCCTTTTTGCTGATTCCATTTCCTTTTTCTGCATATTCTTCCTTTTTATCTTCAGTGATATGATCTATTTTATCCTCAAAATGGAATCTGTCTTTGACAGCTTCTTTTATCACAATATTTTTAGAGATATTATAAGCTCTTCCTGTGAATTTTGACTTGCATTTGTTGCATTCATATATTCCGCTAGAAATTCTTTTTATTTTAAGATAATGGCAATATGGACATTTGTTTTTCTTTAGCCTTTCCAGATCTACCTGAGCCAGCTTTGCCCTGACTTTTCTTCCATACCTTGATCCAAGCCTTTTGACACTTCCTGTTCCTCTTGCTTTTGCCATTGATTACCTCATGAATTTAAATGGGGCTACCCGGAATTTCCTGTCCCCAATATAGTTATTAAGGGCATTTTGAACCGGGGTCGTCCGCTTTCTTTCAGCGAAGCTGAAAGACTTCTTCGCTCTCCCAAAGCGGAAAGGATGATGCCAAACTACCCCATAGCCCCATATATCACACTATGTCGTGATTTGGTATACAATAGAAAGTTATGATTCATTTATAAAGGTTATCATTTTTTGTTAAAAATGATAACGAACGAACGACAGTGAGTGAAGTTGCCCTTTTTTTCAAAAAAAAGGCAATTTACGAACAATAGTGAGTTAAGTTATCATTTTTTGTTAAAAATGATAACGAACGAACGACAGTGAGTTTGACAGTCTTTTCACTTTCCTTTTTTCTGCTGTCTCAAATTCATGAAAATCTCTTCTTTTGGCCTTTTTGTCTTAATATCTTTTTGTAGTTCATCAATAGCTGACTTCTTTTTCACTTGCTGTTCTCGAATCTGTTCCTGATTTCTTATATCCTGATTTCTTATAAACTCTGCTGGATGATTTAATTTTGGTCTTATATCAAGTTTATGATGAGGTTTATGAGTACTCATATGGAAGGGATTTGTTGGATAATTAGGTGGTCTCATTTGGATTGGCCCTGGAAAGGGCTGTGTACTTTCCATTGTATGTCTGTTTAATTTTTGATGGAATTGTTCAATTGTAAATTTTGTCTTTAGGAAAACAATGAATAAGAAAACAGATAGACATATGATAGTGACAAAAGTTATTACCATCAATATCTGAATAAAAGTCATTTTTTCATCTAATTCTGTTGCCTGGCTTCTCAATGCATTGACTTTCATGTCAGTTGCAGCGATTGCATCTCCAATCTGCTCTTCTTCTGCGAATCCGAGAGTTATACAAAACATAGAAATGATTAACAGAATAATCCCAAATGCCAGCATTGATTTGGTTAACCTCATTTTGTATTCCTTGTCTTTTACTTTATTGTCCTACACTTTATTATTCTATACTTTATTATTCTATACTTTATATTATATAAATCTTATTGATAAATCAGTTGCTCAAAAGCATTTTTCACCTGAGAATCACTATATCCATTATTTAATAGATGATCCCTTATCTCATATCTTCCATGCCCTTTGTCAAGTGACTTTTTGATAAAAACACCTAATTCATCCTCTTTTTCATTGCTTGATTTAATTATATATAATATTGTGATCAATAAGACAATCAGGATAAATATGACAAAAATGATTAAGATAAATATTGTTTTACCTTTTTTTCCAACTGTTCCAATACCAGCATTATCAATATTACCATATTCTGTAGTGGTTGTGACATGTGGATTAACTGGAACAGTATTGCCACCATCTGGTTCTGGATCACAGTCTGGATCTTCATTTGAGCCACAGTCTGGGTCGCATCTGCTGTCAATATAGCCATCGCAGTAATTGTCCTGATACCCTGATTTGCAGTCAATAGAGCATATGTTTGTGTTCTCCTTTTGCTGGCAGATGTTGTCTCCGCAAAGGTCTGCGAATGCTATTATGCTGATGTTTATTGGACTCTCCAGGCTTTCATCATTGATGACCAAGGTGACAGCCTCATCAATATATGGCAATTTTACATTATTTGACTTATTTATCTCAATCTCTACTGTCCTCTTGTACATCAATGATTTGTCAGCTGAATACAGCTCAAATTTAGTCCCTATTTTATCATCTGTCAATCCTCCTGAGCTTCCTGCAAACAGGTTTATTCCTTGGTAAAGAAGCCTTCCATCAGAATCAATCAACCTGACTACAAAATGCTTTTCTTCTGATAATGCAGATGGGACTAGGAGAATAAAGAATATGAATACAAAAATTAATGATACATTTGCCCTTAAACCCATATCATCCATCTCCTGGAACAAAGAATTTTATCTCATCTGACTCAATCAATCTCCCTGAATCCTCTGCTTTTATCACAAGCTTTTGCTCATCACCTTGCATATTCTCAATAATCACACTCTCTACTTGACCAGCTGATATTACTCCACCTTCTTTCCTTTCACCATTGATGAATATTCCATATGTAAAAACAGTTGAATGGTCATCTGCAACTATCTTAAAGCTGATATTTACCATGTTGCTTCCCCTTATTTCCATATGTTTTGGATTTATGATAAATATATCATATCCAAGACTTGAATTGATTGTGAAATTATAATCTGTCCAGTTCATATTTTCATTATTATCTTGTGCAAACATAATAATCCTATGATGGCCATCTCCTAGGGGCAATAACATTTTATTGACAGTTCCACTTGCTGTAGTAGAATTCAATCTGCTCACTCCATCAATATAGATTGCATATTGGATTGAGATAGATTTATCATCTGTGATCTTGAATTTGATAGTTGGAGTGTCTTGCCAGAATGTCCTTTCATTTTCTGATAAGAATTCAATCTCAGGAAGTAGATCTAAAGTATTGTGCATCATGATATAATCTAGCACTGATACCAATATTTCGCACATATTGTCGATAGCATCATCTAGTGTCAGAGTATTGTATATTGCACCTGAATCAGGAGTTATCCTGTACAACCCATTTGTTAATTTTTTACATTTTGGTTCATTATAGTCAAATAATATTGCTGCATCCTGTGACTGGTTGAAAAAACCGCACTGGCTTGATAATTCAGCAAGTACAGCTGAATCTGATTGGAACTGATTGTCTTTTCTGATATAGAAAAAGTTTATATTTTCATTATTATCAATAAAAGGAGGTATTGACATTAAACTTCTGTATTTGTCTGCGATCATCTGTTCAAACCAGTCAATTCCTCCTGCAGGTGTGATATTATTGCCTATAAAGATTATATCTCTCCTATTTTCAGTGTCTTCCCATGGTATCATAGGCAGGCAGTCCACTCCGCTTGCTATTGTATAATTATAGAAATTTGTATGAAGATTTATTTCACCATCTTCATTTGTGATGTATACATCTATTGATATTCGATGCAGGCCTCTGGATAAAGTTGGAATTGTGTAAATATTTCCAAAGATCCCATCATTCTCTAATGCATCCAAATGCTGGCTGTCATCCAATAGTTCCATAGCTGCAATTTGAGTATTGCCATCATTAAGTTTGATTTCAACTTTTTTTATTGGAAGATAATTGTCTACAACAAACTTTATGTTTACTGTGTCGCCTGATCTTGCAACTACCTGAGGATCTAATACTAATCTCCTTGCTCCATATGGATCAGCCTGGTCTACAATCAGATTATTGTTGTTATCAAGCCATACTCCCATAAGCTGCTGTATAAAGCTTAGTATTGATGTATCAGGTGACATTGTTACACCAGTCTGGTCTATCACCTCATCTGGACCTGGAGGTCTCAGGCATTCATCCCACAATTGGTTGCATTCTTTTTTTATAAAAGTATAGTCATATAGCTCACAGTTGGATTGAAGATAATTGCTCAGGCAATAGCCTTCATCATCAATGCAGCATCCTGTATTGCAGCTTTCAACTTTATCACAGCTTTTAAGAGGATAATAATTCCAATCAACATAATACTCAGGATAAGGCTGCTCTTCAAAACATTCATTTTCTGACATCTCTTTGCAGAATCTGTCGCAGCATCCTGTTCCAAATCCAGCAGCATAACCCACTTGTTCTTTTCCTCCAAGCAAGGTATTTTGCTGATATATGACTATCACAAATGTTGCAGCAATAAATACAAACATCATCATTGACAATCTCTGCAGCAGATGTATCTTTCTTTGTTTATTTATGAATTTATGGACAAGATGGCTGTCTAATCCATACTTTATGAGATGATCTTTGATCTGCTCGTGTGATACATTTTTATTCTTTATTTTTTTCAGGTAATAATCCTGCATTTTCTTGTCTTGTTTTAGATGGATTATTATCAGGTTGACTAAGATTATTATGAGTGCAAGTGATTCTATTATTAGAAGGTAAAGTGGCAGCAAAAGAGCATTTGCTGGCTGGCTTATGTCAATGCTCGTATCTGGTCCACCAGAATTTGGGATAATCCTTGAGAACAATCCTTTGATCAAAGGCACTTTTTGCAGTTCTTTTGTCTCAATACCATCTGTATTGAATCCAATTGCAATGACTGGGACTAGCAGGATGTTTACAACTATCCAGATTATGATTGCCTGCTTCATAATCTTTGAAATTTGATTTGATTTTTTTGTTTTTATCATGATCAATTTTATTATTTTATTTTATTTCTTTTTTACATTCTTCTGTTTTTTATTTATATTTTGCAGTGCATTTTACATCGCATTTCTGGCATGTCAATTGCGTCAAAAGATCGCATTTTTTTACTTTTGCACAGACTTTATACTCCTGTCCCCCTTGGACAAAATGTGAATCTCCTCCACCCATAAGGTTCATTATGCTGCCCATGCCTCCTCCGCCCATAAGTCCTCCGCCTCCTCCTTGGCTCATCAGACTGCCTAATGATCCGAATTGGCTCATTAGGGATCCTGTTACATCAGAAATACTGATATCAGCAAATGCATCTTGTATTGTTCCCCATAGGTCTGTTTCAGGCAATCCTGATGCGCTCTGAAAATATTCTGGATGGCCATTGACAAATCCTGTCATTTCCTGTGTTACAGTTGATAAATAATATCCCTGAGCAATTATATTTTGATTTGCTGTTGTGAAATTTGTCAATATTCCAATTGTAGTAGTCTGATTTACAACTGAATCATTCTCAGGGAAATATTGTGATTGGGACTCTAGATATGAGGTAAATGCATCAATATTATTTTGGCTAGTATCAGCTGCGACTGCCATGCCAGTGATTGCTATGGCAGCTCCTGTCACAATGATGGGATCTCCTGTCCCTTGTCCAAAATATTGAGGATATGTCTGGACAAAGTCTGTGAATAATTGTTCCATGTCGTCTTGAGTTGCTCCATATTGAACTTGTGAATAATCTATCTCTTGTATGTCTTGTATGTCTTGTATCAGGTCTCCTCCAAATTCAGTAACTCCTGAAAGCATATCAGTTATTCCTCCTAGACCTTCACCAAGACCTAAGAATGACTGGCCTCCTCCTCCAAAATCACCTAAACCTAAACCTCCACCTGAACCACCGAGTAACCCTCCTAATCCTCCACCACCTAATCCGCCAAGTAACCCTCCTAGGCCGCCTCCTCCTCCGCCCATGCCACCCATTCCACCACCACCTTTAAGCTCACAATCACCTTTTCCTTTATTCTCTTCTTTATCTATTGAAATCACTTGATCAGCTGTTGGAGTAAAGCTAGTGCATTTATCATCACTGTCTTTTCCTAGTTGGGAATTCAACATATTTGTACCGCCCAAGATAGCAACATCTCCTCCTATTGCACCTGCTAATACACCACTTGCAAGTCCATGCGAGAAGAATATAATATCAGCTGCAATTAAAATAGCAACAATAATACAAATCGGAGCACTCTTTGGTTTCTCCTCATCCTTTGCCTCTGCTTCCCTTCCTCCCATTGCTCCAATGTCAGCTAATGAGAAAGCGCTGAATCCATCAATATCAGCCCAGACTGAATGATCGCCATAATCAGGGTTTGAGTCAATCGGATGCCAGTTTGGATCATCATTTATTATTCCCATCTTGTCCTGGATAGCTATATAATCCTCATCCCAATACATCTTTAATTTCATCTTTTGTGAAGATTTAGTTCCATCTGGAGTAAAATCATATATTGGATATTTTGTCATCCAATTTGGGCTTGAGCTAGCTCCATCAAATCCCATTCCTATCTGGCCATCATAGCTCCTGCTTACGACTTCAGATGCTCCAGTCACAGACTGCTCATAGCTCTGTGTGACACAAATCTCGCACTTTCCACCAGGTATGTTCATTGTTGTGCCTGGCTTGATTATCAGCATTGTCTCTCTGTCCCTTGAGTACAGGACATATGGAAAGAAATTTGGTATAATCTGGCACATTGGCCATAGCTCAACACATCTTGGGACTGTTGAGGGGCCATTTCTATAAGCAAACCTGAAATGATAATCATTTTTTCCCCTGACATAGCTGTCATCATCCCAAATATCATAGACTAGATACTCTTCTCCGAATGAGGTTAACATAGTCACTTTAAAATCTCCTTGAGCAACATTTGCTAAGGGTTGTTTGTGGTCAAAGTTTGGATCAAAGAAATTGTTTGAATATCTTGAAGCTAATTCCCATATCCTTCTGAATCTGATATTGTAATTCTCTGAAAATTCCTTGTATCTTTGCTCAAACTGCCCGAATTGGATCAGTGTAGGCATCTCTACTCTTACTGTGACATCTTCTGCACCTATAATCACTGTTGTATTGACATCACCTGTCTCAATATCAAATCCTGCTGATGTGTATTCATCAAAGTTCAGGCAGCTTTTCAGGTTTTCATTTACATATCTTACTAATCTGATCTTTGTCTCATTCAGCAATGGCTGGATGTTTGACTCATCCAGATACCAATAGGAAGTGTCTGGTTTTCCAGGTACTTGATGCCGAATGTATGAAGGTACATCTATGTATCCACCTTGTTGACCTAATAAAAATAATCCATCATAACCCTTGATGCTGACACATTCCCGTATATAGGTATTTATCCTTTCAACTTCTGCATTAAAATAATCCACTTGCTGCTGGTCCAGCTTGTTTTGGTAACCTTCCCAGAATCTATACGAGATATAGAACAATGTCAAAGCCAGGAAAACAATTCCAACAATTATCCATACAGTCATCTGTGCTTTTTTATTCCCTTTTTTATATATGATCCCTAATGAAAGCAGACCTAATAGATAGATTGCATAGATAAATAAGAATTTTGAATTTCCAATAATATCATTTTTATCTCTATCATCATCATTATTATTAATATTGTCCTTGTTTTCTATTGCAACAACTTGTGAGAATACTCCATTATCATTAATTTCATTTCTGATCTCATCCCTGACAATATTTTTATCATTATTTTCAATAAGATTATTAATATTTGCTGAAAATACTGGAATCATTATTATAATAATGATAACTAAAAATAGGATAAATTTATTCACATAATAAATTATTTTATTTTTTGCCATGTTTTCTTATTTCTTGATCATTATTTATTATCTCAATCTTTCCACTATCATTTATTTTAAAGGAAAGTATAGTGCCTTTTGATATTCCAGTCAGTTGTGCTAAACCTTTTGGAAAAGTGATGATAAGCTGAGAATTATTCAGTTCTTGGACTTTTACTTCATTTGGTCCAAGCCTTGATCCAGTTATTCCTTTTGGATTCAGTTTTTTATTGACCATTTATATCGTGCATTGGTTTACAGATTAATATTAATCTTATTATTAGTATTAATAATATAACTAATAATCAAGTTATTATTGATATTAATATTAATAATATATAAATGTTACGAAAATATTATGATCTAAAGGGGAAAAAAGATTTTAAAAAAAATGAACTAAATAATTGTTAGGAGTTACCCAAAATTTTAAATACTCACAAACAGCCCTATATAATTATGTCACTGACATCAAAACAAAAGCACGATCTGAAGAAGTTCGTGAAGGAACTGGAAACTTATAGGGGAAGGCATACAGAATTGGTTAGTGTGTACATCCCTCAAGGCTATGACATGAACAAGGTGATAAATCATCTCAACCAAGAGCAGGGCACTGCAACAAATATCAAATCTGCCCAGACTAGAAAAAATGTGACTGATGCCCTTGAAAGGATGATCCAGCATCTAAGGCTGTTCAAGAAGACTCCTGATAATGGCCTGGCTGTGTTTTCAGGGAATGTCGCTGAAAGGGAAGGCCAGCAGGACTTTAAGGTCTGGTCTATTGAGCCTCCAACACCTCTTAAGACCAGAATATATAGGTGTGACAAGGAGTTTGTCCTTGAACTTTTGTCAGAGATGATGGAGATCAAGGAAGTTTATGGCCTGATTGTCATTGATAGGAGAGATGCAAATATTGCATTGCTCAAAGGAAAGAGCATTATTCCTCTTCTTAAATCACACTCTCAAGTTCCAGGAAAGTTCAAGGCAGGGGGCCAATCAGCTGCAAGGTTTGGGAGGATCAGGCAAGATGCTGTAAGGGATCATTATAAAAAGATTGGAGACCATGTCAAGGATCAGTTTTTAGGCTATAAAGAGCTGAAAGGAATAATTGTCGGAGGCCCTGGCCCTTCAAAATATGATTTTGTTGATGGCAACTTTATTCCTACTGAAGTCAAGAAAAAGATTATCGCTATCAAGGACATCTCTTACACAGGAGAGTTTGGACTGCAGGAACTGGTTGATAAGAGCCAGGATATCCTTGCAAAAGAAGAGATTGCAAAAGAGAAGGAAGTGATGCTGGAATTCTTTGAGATGCTGTCAAAAAACCCTGAAAAAGCCAGTTATGGCGAGAAAGAGGTCATGAAAAATCTAGAGCTCGGCGCAGTTGACAAGATTCTCCTTTCAGAAGCTCTTGATGACGATACAATTGATTTGTTTGAGAAAAAGGCAGAAGAGTACAGCACAGAAGTTCATATCATCTCAACAGAGACAAGGGAAGGGGTGCAACTGAGGGATATCGGCAAGATTGCTGCAATTCTGAGGTATGAGGTAAGGGGCTAAAGAATTATGAAAAAAATAAATCTATTCAGAATTCGATGTGATAATAATGTCAAAGTTGGCAGGGACCACCAGTCAATAGACTGGCGGCATGTTCGCTTCGCTCACCCTGCCGACTTTGAGCATGCTCAGAAATATACCGCCTTCCAAAAATGGATTGCGGACTATTGTCCACTGGTCATGTAGACCAGTGGTATATTT
>JBDROB010000043.1:0-13614 GCA_043810355.1 Candidatus Woesearchaeota archaeon | reverse complement strand
GAGTTAGGGGGAATGTTTTCTGCAAGAGACTCCATGATCTCAAATCTTCCATAAAGGAAATTATTGTGGATGGCAAATGTGAAAGGCAAAATCAGAATTAATCCAAGAATTGCAAGAATGGTTATCCATCTTAAGCTTAATCTTGACAATAATATCATATTGCGGTAAAATGGGATATAGGCAATGATAAAAAAAGGGAATAAAGGCGCTAAATATCTTGTTGCAATCATCAGATCAAGCAATCTGAACTGGAAACCACCAATATGGACAGCTGAATAAAAAAAAAGCAATGTCACAAATGAGATCAAGAATTCAAATCTCAGCTTATTCTTATAAAACAATAATGCAAACATCATCCCTGGATAAAGAATTGACAATGCAATAGAATACAAAATAATCCTGTAAGGGATTTTTGAAAAAAATAGCAGGGTTTCACCTGAAAGGCTATAACCAGTACTGAAAATACTCCCATACAGATAATTGTTTGTCAATAAAATGATTATGATAAAAGGAATCATGCCTAAAATAAGGGGATAAAATCTTCTTTTTTTTATGAAAAATGATACCAATAAAAATGAGATTGCAATAAAAACATTTGTGTATCTGATCAAGATTGAGAAACCAAACAACATTCCTGCAATCACATTGGATCTTGGAGAGTTTTTCAAGTAAAAATATGTTGCAGCAATGATAAATGTGATTGATGCAATCTCAGACAGCAAGATCCTGCTATAATAAGTCAGAGGAGGGAAGAGAAGATAAAAAAGAGAATAAATCTCAGGATAATCCAGCTTTTTAATGATTTTCCAAAAGAAAATAAACCCTATCAAATGCAGAAAAAGGCCACTAAGAAATGCAAATTTCCACCCAAATAATATAAAAGGAAGATAAATCAATGAAACACCAATATTGTATTTTGACACAAATCCAATCCCATTGAAATGATTCCCAAAACTATGCAATGGGTCATTGACAATCAGACCTGAACTTTTCATCAGGAAGGCTGACCTCAGATAATGATGAGAGTCTGGAGAACCATAAAAAGGAGGGTAAAATACCAGGAAAAGAAAGATATAATAAAAGACAACAAGCAAAATGAACAGCCTAATCTTGTTTTTCATACTTTATTGCAAATCAAAGATATTTATAAACATTATTGAGATTGCTGACATTCTTTGCAGATAATATTCCATACAATAATCTTGATTATAGTAGTTTTTTCATTCTTTGAATGATGGAATGCTGCAGTCAAGAATATTTTACAAATACTAGCAGCAGTCCTTTAGATTTAATGAGAGGCAAATATATATTTCTTAAACTAGCAACTTATTTAAGCAGGAATATATTGTCCATATCCTTATGGCAAGGGGGAAAAAAGAAATAATCGGATATGCCATCCTCAGCATAATCTCAAAGATTGCTACATATATACTCTTGATTATTTTTGCAAACCTATTCACTGAGCATGAGTATGGAAAGGCCAAATTTATCTTGTCAATATTCTATATTTTCACTGCTTTCATGTGTTTTGGGCTGCCTGATTCAATAGTCCCTTTCTATATACAATACAAACATAAGCTGTCAGGAGTATTTAATTTTTATCTGCTCTTTGCATTAATCTTTTCATCAGTTGGAATACTTATCTTTTTAGACAATTTCCCTATCTTGATATTGGCAATCTCGTCAATCTTTTTTTATTTCCAGACATTCTTCATAGGCATCTACCAAGCAAAACACAAGCATCATCTTTATCAGCTATTCAGGACCCTTTTACAGGCTATACCAATAGTTTTTGTATTTTTGTTCTTAAGATTAGGTGCAGAAGGAATAGTCTTATCTTATGCAATCACACATATCATATTAGGCATCATCATCATTATCATGAATTATAAGGAAACAATGTTCTTTCTTAAGCCAAAGATTAATATTATCTTTTTTTCAAAATACCTAAAATATGCTGTTTTTGTCAGCGCAATAACATATTCCTACCTATTTATAGGTTGGATCGATTCATCAATACTTGGATTGCTATCAAATTTTAGAAATGTTGCACTATACAATATTGCCATGCCATTATCAAACATAATCAACCTGATCCCATTCACAATCTCAATGTTTCTATTGACAAGAATATCCTCAGTCTTTAAGAGTGAAAAACTTTCCTACTCAATATTGAAAAGATCAATAAGGATCTCATTATTTTTCTCCATAATCATCTCAGTCATGCTTTCATCATTTATTTTCTTAATCACAAGAATATTCTTTTCAAATTATTTCAATAATGTGGAAGCGTATTTCATCATTTTGCTGATAGGGGCACAGTTATTTGCCATCTATCACCTAATCTATACGTATTATGCCGGAAGATTTGAAATCAGAAAAGCATTTATCCCAATCTTGTTTGCGATGATGATAAACATTGCCCTGGACATCTTTTTGATACCTAAATTTGGAGTATTTGGCATTGTTTTTGCAACCCTATTGGCGCATCTGTCTGCATATACCTTACTGATGAACAAAGTGGGATTATTGAAGGAGTTCTGGATGGTCTATGTATTGGTATTATCCATACCCTTAGCCTTTTTCTTGAAATATTATGGAATATTATTATTGGCTGTCATCATCCCTCTGATGTTCTATTTTAGGCTGATAATGAAAGAGGACATCAAAGTTGTGACTGATACACTCATTTCTTTTTTTAAAGTATGATTTCTTTTAAGTCTTGGATGATGATTTT
This sequence comes from Candidatus Woesearchaeota archaeon, assembly GCA_043810355.1. Classification (GTDB taxonomy): domain Archaea; phylum Nanobdellota; class Nanobdellia; order Woesearchaeales; family JAGVYU01; genus JAZDHV01. The sequence goes on along the minus strand of JBDROB010000043.1, from coordinate 10,877 downwards.
CTCTCAAATAGAAAAGCTTAAATATATCTGTATAAATAATTATAATATATTATAAATAGTTTATACTTACATATATCACCTCAGTTTTACAGAAATCATCACTCAACAACTTATGTGTGGGGGTGCGGTCTTTTAGGTGATTTCTGTTTTCCGCGCCCTTTTTAATTTTTTAGTGGTAAGATGAAAAGAAATGTTGAGGCATTCTCACTGCCTGAGATCATGAGAAAACAGATAACCTCTCTGATTGAGGCAGGCTATTATTCTTCAAGATCTGATGTTATCAAAGATGCATTCAGAACATTGCTAGATGTAAACCCTCAACTAAAAATAGCTGGTTCTGTATATCTGTTCAAGGAGAAAATGATCTCTTTAGATGAGGCATTGATGATAAGCGGAAAAAAAGAGAAGGAATTCCTGAAGATTGCAAGGAAAAAAGATGGGAAAAAATAATATCATAAAATCAGTGAATATTGCTATTATGATTTGGATAGTCACAAACATAATATTATTCCCTGCCTATTCTGCAAATGCAGAAGAAATACTTAAGAAATCAATCTTTTCTGAATATATCCTAGAGGATAAAATAACTATTAATGGAGAATTTTCAAAAATCATCCCTCTAGAGGCAAAAGACAATGGAATCCAGATTGAAGATAAAAGCATCTCTTTTTTTAATATTTTTTTCTTAATATACCTGATACTTATACTCCTGGCTGGCTTTTATGTCAGGAAAAATAAAAAATCACAAGTGACTTTGTTCATAATTGTTTTTATAGTAATTGCCGCAGTATTCATGATGCTCTTCTATTACACAAATAAGATGAAATCCGGCGAAGTCGAAAGAGAAGCTAACATGAAGCTTGATGATTTTTTAGAAAGCTCAAAAGTTAGAGTCTTAATGCAGAATTGCATAGAAAAAGTAACAAGCGATGGCATTGAGCTTCTTGGGTTGCAGGGAGGAAGATTATATTCAGACTATCCCAATGATTATTTAGCATTGAATTATAGGTCTGGAGGTGTTGATAGCAGTTATTATAATAATCAAAAACAATTAACCCATTTTCCTTCTGGGGATAAGTTTTTTGGGCCTAAATATGATAATAAATGTCCAAGTATTAATACAGCTTTTTGCAATAAATTTGGAGAACAGACAGTACCTTATCTTTATCCTGGATATTTTAATAATGATACACTTATTTATCATAATGTTTTTGGAGAACAATTAATATTAACATCTAGATATGCAATTGATGAACCTGATTATTCTGTCAATTGGCCATATGAAGGATCATTCAGAACAAATTATCCATGGGTTCTTACTAGTTCTGAAAGGGCATTAGGCAAGTTTTTAAATACCATGAATTCGTTGTGTTATAATAAGGAACCTGGATTATATGAAGATTTGGGAATAAGAGAACATTGTCCATACAAATCAATATCAGGCCCTAATGATTTCATGAATATAGGTAATAATTCAATGGAATCAAAACTTGAGGAATTTTTGAACAAAAATGTATACAGATGCTTTACAGATAACCTGAATCCCTCATTTTTCTTAAATAATCTAAGCCTTGACATTCAACCAGATTCTACAATAATGGATGAATTACCTCCAGAAGTGTTTATAGGAGAGGAAGACATCACTGTGCTATACTATTTTCCTTTGACTGTAAAAGTTAAGGGAGGAACACCTATTACAAAAATACTTGAATTCAAGATAAAGCAAAGAACAAGGCTAAAACAAATATTTGACCTTGTCTTGGCATTGGTTGAAAAAGAAACAAGAGACATATTCTTTAGATTAGACCAAGGATCAATAGCAACTGGATTAAACCAATCATGCAAAGAATTTGTGAATCTTCCAGATGGCAATTATTCAAGAGAGAATATTTCTACATGTTTTAAATCAGGGATGAGGATTGATGTTAGAGAAGTACAGCATGAAGACACATATTCAGACTATTATTGCAATACTTCATTTTATACTAGTATATCTTATCCTATAATGCCATCAAATAACGAAACTTTACACTGCAAATCTGCATCAGTTATCACAATCACTGACTATAATTCAACAGTCAATGAAAAACCATTTGAATACATTTTCTCAATAGAGAACAGGGCGCCTGCACTAGACTTGATTGACAGAAAAGTACCAGATAATCCAAATGACAATATCACTTATGATGATTATATTGAAAATACTTATGCTTTTGAAGGATCCAGTACTATAAGCTCAATATATCAACCATATATTGTTGGAACTCTCCCAGGAGTAGGAGATGAGGCTAAACAAATAATAATAACACCAGAACCATCATCAAAACCTAAAATCAGAATATTGCCAAGAGCAATTGACCCAGATGATGAAGAAGTGAATTACAGATATGAGGGATGGTTAACTACTAACAAAATCTATAAGAATGATACAACTATGGAAGAATATACTGATTTGGCAGGGACATTAAGCTCTGGATCAGGAAGTCATGTGAGTGGAGGAAGTTTACTTGCTCATGTCAGTAGTCGAGGATTTTCTAATAATGTCTGGGAAGAATCAGATTATTATAATGGAACTTATGAATCTGATCCAATACCATGGACAGGGCATCCAAGTGATAAGTTTATTGGAAAAGATGCAAATTATACACCAACTTGGGAAGATGTAGGGTATCATTATGTCAGAGTCATAGTTGAAGACAAGGATGAGCCTTATCTAAGGGATTATCAGGATGTATTTATCCAAGTCAGATGCAATTCTCTACAAAAATGTTGTGGAGGATCAAATAATGATTATCATTATAAAACAGTAAACTCAGAATGCCAAATAAGTTTACCCAATGATGGATTTTGCAATGATAAGGGACAGTGCTGCCTTGACATAAATCCATCATCATGCTTTTATTGATACTCCAAGTATAAAAAAATGAATAACATAGAAAAATTTTTAAATACCAAAATTAAAAAAACACATATCGTAGTAGATATCAGTGTAAAAAGCCTAATATGGCAAAAAAGAGAGTGTGGAACAATTGATTAGGCAAAAGCAAGTAAAAATTAGTTATTATACATTATTGTTCATTGTCATCATAACACTAATGTTCTCTCCTGCTAGCTTTGCATATGAATCAAAAAATGTAAGCGAAGTTGTCAAGTCAGGAGAAGACAGTGTCAATGGGATCTTTTCCAAGATAATCCCTGTAACACAGGATGAGATATTTACAAAAGAAGAAAAACAGCCTTTGCTAGGCCCTGCAGGAGCTTGCTGCGCCAATTATTTCATAATAGGAGACTTAGGTCCAGACTGGTATTGCGAAGATCAAGATCAACTAGCTGATTATTTGTGCTGCCCTGTTCTTGGAACACCTGGTGTCATCTATAATCAACCTGGGTATCCATACGATGTTTCTCAATGTAAAAGCTATCTATATTATTCATCTGATTTAGGGAATTGTGAAGAGCTAGTAGATAATTGCAAAATCAAGTGCTGTATTGAAGACAAAGGAGGGGCTGCAACAAAAAGATACGAATGCTCAGATGTCACAAAATCAGAATGTGAGATAAACAATGCTTCTGGAAAAAATGTTTTTAAGCAGAGCGATTGTTCAGCTTATACAGACACTTGTGAAAATGACATCCCTCCAGGAGAGGATTGCAGGCTATATGATAATAATCCAACATCATGCACAGTTGCATGCAAATATTGCACTGGGACAAGCGAATGCAGGTCAGACTGCAGCATCTGCAAAGAAAATACTCTTGATGGAAACAATAATGGGGTATGCGACAATATTGTAGTATCACAAGAATGCTCAAATGATTTTGATGAGGATGGAGATGGATATATTGACTGGGATGGATCTCCAGGGACTCCACCAAAACTGTCTGACATCTGTTGTTTGTCATCTAATTTTGAGGATAAAGATGATGGAAATATTAATGATTGTCCATGCCTATCAGGACAAAGGATAATATATAATAATATTGAATGCACTCAAAATGGGGGAAGTGTGATTCCAAGAAACACATATGACTATAATGGAAATTTGTATAAAGACTGCTGTGATAAAGGAACCAGCACTATACCTGATTGCACAGATGGTTCTAAGATAAAAGATACCACAAGCAGTCTAGGAAATTATTGCATGTGCGGTGGGTATGCTTTCAGCAAAACTGATACAAATGTGAATGAGCAATACTGCTGCAATGGAGATAATCAGAGTGTCACTTGTGAACAATATGGAATAAATGGACATATACATTTTATAGATGGAAGTACTAATACTGCAATTAGTGCAGACACATATCCTGAACTAGATTTCAAGCTGTTCAGGAATAATCTAAACAGGGATCCTGTCAATATCAACCCTAATTTTTATAATACAGAAAACAGATATTATTCCTATAATCCTATAATAAATGAAGGATCATACATATTGAATGTAACAGTAAAATCAAATTACAGGAATTGGCAGGTCCTTGAATGGGGATCAGCTGAAGTGGCAATAACATTGAATGATGCGACAACAACCAATAATTTCCTGACACAAGATCTGACTTTAACAGGGAATATACCTGGACCAATATTATGCCAAGATGAATGGACATCGCCGACAATAACTACGACAAATTCAAAATGTGAAAAAGAATTCAATGTGAGCTGGACATTCCAATGCCAGAACAAATTATCAAGCGGGCAGGCATATCTAGTAAGAAGAACATCAAGCACTGATCCAACAATAAAACAATGGTATTTTACAAGAAATGACCCAACATGGATGATTGACAGATCACAGCTATTAACAGGCACAGAATACAATTATTCTGTTAAAGTGCTTGGATTAAGCGCACATAATTATGCTGAGACAGAAGCAGAAACTGGACCAGATGAATGCTATGACCTATCAATGTGCAATAGGCAATTCTGTGATGATAGGGATAAGGTAAGATGCACACAGAACAATTTTATTGAGCCTGCTGCATGCGCTGTGACTGGGGCAATGTGCATAGAATATGGTAATCCTCCAGAAGCAGTCTGTGTAGAGCCAAGAGACTGCAAGAATCTATATCTAAACAACAATCCTATTGTAAATCCATCCCATGTAAATGGAGTGCCGACACCTAATCTGTTCGGTTTCTATTATTATATCAATCCGCAATATAGGCAGAATGCTTGCTATAATGACATAACAGGATCACAAACAACACCCAACTATTGCTATTATGACATCTATAACTATGATGATGCACTAAATCCAAAGGTGTCAATGACTTCGACAGATGCATGCATATCATGCACTAATGTGACAAGCTGCTTGGATTACAATTCAAGAGGAGCATGTGAAGGAGATTTGTCAGGCATTGTCGGAGATTATTGCGGAGTTGCAAAAGGAGAATGCGAGTGGTATACAACAACAGATAATTATCAAGGATTAGGAAAAGGATATTGTGTTGATACTGGAGAGACAAGTGATGATTATTGCGGAGAATGCGGAAGCGGGAATCCAAACATATTCCAGAAAACAGGATGCTCTGCAGAGCTTTGCAGAAATCTAGGGGCATGCTTTGCAGGAAATGCAGGGTGCTTATCATGCTTTGGAGCAGAACAGGCAACATGCTATGATTATAAAGATGAGATTGCATGCAAAGGCATTTATGCATTGGACTTTGAACTAGAGCTTTTAAGAGGATCAATATTAATAAACCATCATGACGTTTATCAAAATGATGTCAATAATCCAGATAGAGCTGACCTAGATGGAGATGGAACAGTGAATCTGTCAGAAATGTTAACTTATTTGAGAAACTGGTATTATGACGGGACATTGCTCAAAGACCCATTTCCACCATTTAGCTTAAATGGAGACAGCTGCGGTCTAGATACATGCGGCTGGAATGCAGCAAGTTCAAGCTGCTTCAAGGATGGAAATCTAGATGGAGCAGATGACTGCAATGATTATAATGATCAAGATTGCCAAGAAGACAATAATAGGCCATTGACAACTTTAGCTGCACCACAATACATAAGTTTAACACCTTCATGGTTTAATTTCACAACAACAGATCCTGATGGAGATACAAGTGTCAAATTATTCTATTGTTTTGGCTATAATTGCAATCCAAGTGAAGGAGAAAACATGAGCGGAACTCATACAAATGTCAATGTCAATGAGAATACACCAGGATTATCAGAAAGCATTGAGGCAGATGGATACACATATTTGAGATACAGATCAATTGATTCACATAAAAACTGGGACAGTACAAAGACAGTAAAAGTATTTACAGATTTGATAAGGCCAAATATCACCTTAACACCTAATGTACAAGATAATCCTTATACACAGGACACATCAGACATACTGATAACATTTACAACAGATGAAGATGTTGTGTGCACAGATAAACTGAACAGCACAAAATTAGCACAAGACATGAACAGGCTAACAAGTGTGAGGGTAATAGCAGGAACTCAAGTAAGCTTGAATTTCACAAATCTAATTGATGGAAACTATTACTATACACTTGAATGCAAGGATGATGTAAATAATCTGGCAAACATAATTGGGGATGATGATACAAAAATCAGGATAAAACTTGACAGGATTCTTGGAATACAGGATATATCTCCAACATATGAGACAAATCCTGCACCCATATACAATTATAGGGAAACAGTCCCTTTAAGATTAATACTTAATGAAACAGAAAATGAATATTACCAATGCAATTTCTCTGGAACTGGAGGGTTACGTGACCCATTTAATGCAAGCCATCCTTATTATGACTCTAGTGTCTATTTAACACCCTCTGCTTCACCTCCACTACCTGAAGGAGAATATCTTCTAAATGTATCATGTGAGAATTCTGGATCAGGAGCATTCCTTGATGCAGGAGAATTCAATTTTGCACTAGACAATACAACTCCAAACACACTATTCTATCTCAATGGAATAGCTGCAGAAGAAGATGAGTTTTATCTTCAACCAGGCAAAAGAGTAAGTTTAAGCTGTGAAGGTCAGGATTTCTCAAATTTTGACCATGCAAGTGCAAATGACTGCAATAAAACATTTTATTGCAATATGAGTGCATCAGTTCCAGGAACATGCACCCCTAATAAAGAAGTTATAAGCAATGGTATAACTGAAGTTTTCATATTGCCAGGATACAGCCATAAGTTCTGCTATCAATCAAGAGATGTGAATGGAAACCTAGAACCGTTGAAATGCAAGACACTCAGAACTGACTCAAGCAGCCCTAGGATAACTATCACATCTCCCACTAACAGATATATATTCAAAGATGATATTATTCCCTTAATCGGATTTATCGAGGATGAAGAATCTCCAATAGATTATGCACTAGTAACTGTAACAAATGGATCAGGCAATTCATCTTCATTTTATATCACAGGATTAGGCCAGAATATTGGAAGGCATGATTTTAGCATTTATGCACCAATCCCATCAAAAGGCATGAACACAATCAGAGTAAAGGCAGGGAATAAAATAGGGCAAATGAATATGAGCAGTGTCACTGTTTATAAGGACCAAGATGCTCCAGAATTCTTAGATTATTCAATTGTTGATGAAGATGGGCAGATGGACCTTGAATATGAATATAACCAGAATCTGACTGTAAATGTCACAATAAATGACACAAATTACACTGCTAGAAATAATTTGGGCCAGATGAATTATGTAAATCTGCGTTTGACAAGCCATAATCAAACAGGGCAGGGCGCTTATGCATTTGACAAGCAGTTCAGTCTTCAAAATATAACAAATGACACTACTAGATTTAAGTTAGTGATACCAAGGGATCCTACAATGACTATTGGAGATTATAAGGCTATGTTTACAATTACTGACCGGTTGGGCAATAGTAATATCACTGAGGTAAACTTCACAATAATTGACTCAGACGGGTCAGAGGCAATCATAATTGTATATGACTATGACACAACACCATGGACAAATGTGACAACTGTCACAAAAAAATCATATATTGCTGTAGTCAATTTCAGTGAGCCAATAATCAATCCTAGTGAGCTTGTATTGAACCTCACAACTCAATCTAGAACAATAAGAGATTTCTTTTCACCTCCATTTGGAAATGTCAATAATATGAGTTTTAGGTTTACACTTGACCTAGAAAAAGAACAATATACTAGAATAGAAAATCCAAATGCAATATTTGGAATAAATGGAAAGAATATAAATGGGGTTCCAGCAATAATTCAAGCCCAATACAAGTATATAGCTATAGACTCTGTCGGACCAAATGCTCCAATATGGTTTGATCCAGCTGAAAGCGGAGCAAGACTGAGGTATGTGATTGATCCTTATACATACGCAATTGGATTTGCAGAGCTCACAGAATCAGTTGAGCTTTATTGGACAAATATCAATGCAAACAACAATTCAATTGATATTAATGATTGGACTCTTGTAGAATCAGCAACAATTCCTAACAATAATAATCCCTTATTTAATATTACTCCTTCAGGACCAATAACTATAATTGACAATGACACAATAAAACTCAAATTAGCTAGAGGCATTGTTGAATCTGCAGGAGGATTTGATTTTGCAACAAACTATCTAAAATTTGAGAATAGTCAGGACAATCCTCAAGATGCAACATATTATCATATTGGGAGTGTAAGCACAACTGAGGATGCTGCGTATGTATATTATACACTCAACCTTGGAACAGGATTAGCAAATATCCCATTATCAAGCGCAACCCAAAAGATAACTGTATATCCAAGTGGAGAGCCTAATGGAAGATTCAGGTTTGATATTAATCAATTGACTTCTGGAAGCAATTATTTCAGAGCATGGCCAAAAGACTGGTTAGAAAACATTGGAACACCTTCAAGCACAGTCAAGGTAATATATGACACTGCAAATATCACATTCTCACAAATGAGGCCAGCAGATAGGCAGATCACAAACTTCAACAGGACAAACATAAGCTTAGTCATAAATGGATCATTGACTCCGATAAACATAAGCACATTATATTTTGAGTTCAATGGATCACAGAAAACAGGAATTTATCTTTATAGAACCTGTGATACAGTCAATATACCTAACAGCTGCCAGGTATGGTATGACCCAAGCTCAAATAGCATATCAGAGCTGCCAAATGGAGAATATTCAACATATGTAAGAATAAGCGATACTCATGCACCTGCAAGATCTGAATCAATAAGATGGAATTTCACAATTGACTCAAGTGTGCCAAATCCCAAACTTTATGTTGATGGAATGAGCTTAAATCACACAACACTCATATATACAAATGATCCAGTAACAGAGGTTAAAGTAGATTTTGAAGACACAAACTATAACCATACTATCACAAAGCTTGAAATAACAGGACCAGGAGGGTATAATTTAGACCTATTAGGAGGGGGAATAACAAGCTCCTTTGATCAAGCAAACCAGATTTTCATATTTACAATACCAAGTGGAAGCAGATTCACAATGGATGGAAACTATAATTTTGAGATAAGTGGAGTCAAATTATTAACAGGAGGGGATATAAGCAATGAGTCATACGACCTATTATCAATGGCATTTGACAGAACTCCTCCAAAAATCACATTAAGCATATCAGAAGAAGAATCAGGAATAGTAGATAATGAGACTATAAACTTGATTGTAGGCTATGTTGAGAATTCTCCAATGGAAAAGATTTCATTTGGAGGGAATATTTCAGCAGTGGGTAATTTCACAAGCTTCTTGCCTGGACAAACCTCAATACAACAGACCTTAGTATTGACAGGAATAGATGGAACAAAAACAATAAGTGTAAAAGCATATGATGCAGCAGGAAATGTCAATGATACTGTAATTAAACAAACTATATTGAACAGGCCTACAGTGATTGAATTAGTTGATCCTGAGCATGGATTTGTAGACACTCCAAAACCTCTGATAAAAATCAGGACACCAAATGATGAAACAAAATGGTGCAATCTAAGTTATAAAAATTATGTTGGAGGTGATATTAGCATTCTTGAAAATGCTCCAGACAAGATCAATTATGAGTTTAATATATTATCACCATTTGGATGGACAGCGCATCAGGAAATAACAACTGTAATCACTGTTAAATGCGAGGATGAATATGGAGTACCTGAACAAGAAACATTTGATATAACTGTTGATAATAAGACTCCTGTTATAATCAATGCTATCTTAAGAAAGGGAAAATTGCTGACAATGGATGAGTCAACCAAATATTACTTATTAACAGACCTAAATCCTCCTCAAACAAACACTATTGAAGTTCAAGCAAGTGAGAATGTCTTTTGTTGGTATAATCTGACAGAGAATGGCCAGTTTATCGATACATTCAACCTATCAATTGATTATGCAGAAGAACATGAAAAATTAATCAATTATTATGATCACAATATATATGAATATTACATATTTTGCGAAGATTATGTAAGATATAAAACAGAGACTCAAAGAATACACTTTACTGTAAACAGCTCTGCTATAGTGAATATCACACTAGCAAAACCATTTGGAACAATAGGGCAGAGAAGCCCGCAGCTTGAAGTCCACACTCTTACAGCTGCAGACTGCTATGCTACAGTAACTGCAGGACAAAATGTGTTTGCTTGGCTATGGGACCAGATTAGAGGAGTGATTGCAAGACAAGGAGATTTAATGCACCCAGAAGTAGGCAAGCATATCCATACAATTGGAGTCTCAAGTGTTGGCACTGGATTACAGGATCTTGAGCATAATAAAACATATGAGTTCAGTATAACCTGCCAAAATGCAGAGCCTGATCCTTATCTAAATCTTGAGGATGGAACAACAACAATATCATTCACAACAGATTATGTTGCACCT
>JBDROB010000042.1:0-11709 GCA_043810355.1 Candidatus Woesearchaeota archaeon | reverse complement strand
TTCTTGTTTCAGAATCGAAACATTTTTGAAGATAAGATATTATATTAGCCATGGTTTTATTAGCAAAATTAAACCATAGCTTCTCCTATTTGCTTTTTTCTGAGCATTTAGGAGGAGTTAATTTCTAATCGGAGATACTGTAATCTCTCTGTCCTGTATTTGTATTATGAGCTATCAGTTGAGCATACTCTGGCATAATTTTTTCCCATTTATATATTCCGTTCTTACTCTTTTTTTTCTTTGCTTTCTGAACTTATTTTCTTTTTATTATTAGTTTTCCCTACCTTAATATTTGCTTTTCTTCCTATTTTATCACCATTGAGTGTCTTTTCTTTTTTTACCTTATTGATAATAGACTTTTTAAAAGATCCAAAATTAAAAAAACTCATTAAATCTTTTTTGCCGGATTTCTTTTTAATTTTGTTGAAAGCCTGATTTATCTCAGTCTTATTCCAGCCAGCTTTTAAAAGCAATTTCCTGATTACCCATCTTTTTGCTCTCCTTCAAGATCAAATAATTTAATAAAATAGACTCCAATCCAATCTAAAGGTATAACCATACTAATATTAGTGGAGTCTTTGCATAAAGATTTAGTGCAATTTGGTATCAACAGTATTTTTTTCTCATTTCCTTTTTCATCTTCAATATATATAAATTCATTTATGCCATATCTCTGGTTAGGAGTTATTTGAATTGTTATATTCTCTCCTGGTGTGATTATGCGTGGTCTGATTTGAATGATTTTGTCGCCTTCTGCTCCAGAGATTCCTAAAGGTTGTAATATCTCACTTTTTGTTTTAATCTCATAATTTTTATTTAGAGTAATCTTACCAAATCTGCCCATATCAACATTTTCTGCGCCAAAAATCTCAATATATTCAAGTCCATCATCTGCATCAGTAAAAGGAATTGCAAAAAGTAGATTTATTATTACAAGTATCAGGATGTAATTCTTGAATTTGCCTCTTTTTTTACTCAACCTTATTCACCCTTGTCTTTTAATTCCTCAAACTGGATATACCACTTATTTGCAGAATCATCGTATTTGAACACTACATTGTGTTTTTTTGATTTATTTAGTGCAAATAGAAGTGGCATTGGTATAGTTGTCTCAAAACTTGACCCTCTTTTATACAATTTTCTCTTGATTTCAACCATTTTTCATCTTTTGTTGAACATTTTTTGCAATAATGACTCTTATTTCTCATTTATACTTATTTTTATACTTTGTTTATTTAATATAAATATACTTATTATTTAAGGTTTTTGGTTAAATTATCAAAAAAAGCAGTGAAACGCAAATTTAATATACTAAATTTAATATTAGTGCTAAATAATGAAGAAAGTTGTTATTGTTTCAAGTTTAGATCCAGCTGGGATGAATATTAAGGAAAATCTTGAATCATTAGGATACAAAGAAACTATTGTTGTAGATAAACCATCTGTCAATTGTGAAGATATTGATAAGGAAATTAAAGCAGACCTGTTCATTTTTGCCACAAAACACCAGAGCAAGGCTGAAATACCTTCATTATCAATCCATTCCCCTGGAAATTGGGGGACTGCAAATCCTGAATATGGTGGAAAGACAAGGCAATTATGCATTAATCCTGCATTATACATCAGAAAAGGTTTTCTTAAGCTTAGAGAATTGAACAACATCAATTATGATGTTGTTATTGAAGTGACTCATCATGGCCCTTATTTAGAAAAACCGATTTTCTTCATTGAAATAGGCTCAACAAACAAGCAATGGATCAATAAAGACGCTGGATTAATCATAGCAAAAACAATCCTGCACTTATTGGAAACTGAACCAAAAGAATATCCAGTTGTTTTTGGCATAGGAGGCTTGCACACTTCACCAATTCTCACTCACGCAATTGACAAAGGCTTTGCCCTTGGCCACATCTGCCCGAAATACATGCTTAATGTCCTTGACAAGGAGATGATAGAGCAGGCGATTGAGCGTTCACTTCCAAAACCATCAGCAGTTTTGTTGGATTGGAAAGGTCTTGGCCCAGAAAAGCAGAAAGTAATAGGGTTATTGAAATATTTTAATATTAAAATCCTAAGAAGTGATAAGATTTGATACGATTTCTTGTTTATTATAATAATTATATTAATAATATTTAAAAATAGGCTAGTATTTCAATAAATTAATGAAATGCTCAGAAATTGTTTTGCCAGATTCTTCTCCTGAAGGGATTTGGAAAGAAGCCTCAGAATTCATTGCGAAATATCATCAAGATACTGTAAAACGAGAAGTTATATTTGACCATGATATAAGTTATGCTTTATTGAATTCAGATAAGATGAGATACAAATCAATGAAACCATTTCGTGAATATACTTTAACTGCTATTCATCATTGGCTATCAGAATATGAATCACAGGGTCATGTTGGAGTAGTTGATTCAGGTGAATTATTTGTTTTTGAAAAAAATGTATTAGCTCCTAGCATTGAGAGGATAGTGGCATTAAGATACCATCTTGTTGCTGAAGATCCAACAGTTGATGAGCTTTGTAGAAAAGAGCTTAAGTATGTCCAAAGCCAAGGAAAAAGGTCTGTTCAGAATTATATTGCCTGGTTATTAGAAGATAATAAAAATAGGCATAGAACATTCTACTTTGACCGATTAATACCAAATGCACGGAAAATATTAAGAGATAATAGGCCTGATACCCTTAAAACTTTCAGATTATTGAGGCAGGCATTAAATGAATCATTTGAAGATGCATACTCTTTGTCTCAATAATCTCAGTAAACATCCAAAAACTCCATATTCTTTAAATTTTGTAAAGGAACTTTTCCAAATTCACAATCTGAACAAGTCCAATCAAGATATATCCATTCATCTTCCCATTTATATCTGTTATTGGCATCATTTAATTCAATCCTAAGAAAAGCATGGCCTGGAATAAACACAATCTCTGCATTAATCCCAACTGATTCCATCAGGCTAGCTAAAAGTAAGGTCCCACTCTCACAATCTCCTCCACCACTTAATAGCACTTCTTTGGGGTCCTCCACATATTCAAAGTTTACTGGATCTGATACATAATCAAGATTATCTCTGACAAAATAATATAGGGCCTTTGCATGGCACACTTTCTCACCACTCGCACAGCTTAAGGATACAATCTTAGTTGTAGTCTGCTTAATAATAGGATCACTTGGATCAACAAATTCAAGGAATTTATCCCTAGTGGAAAGATTATATTTCTCTCCATCTAAAGAAATCCCTTCTGGAACTACTTCTGAAATACTTGGAATATTTGATGGTGCTGGATCAATCTTTACCAGATATCCTGGTATGATCCATACAACCAGGAGCATTATCAGAAACAGCCCAATTATATATTTTAAAGGACCTTTCCATATTGGTTCTTTCCTTTCCTCATACCCTTCTTCATGCTCTTTATTTGATTTTTCTTCATGTTCTGTCATATTCTCAATTAGAATTAGTTGACAAATTAAATGTTTCGTTTTTTATACTACCTTTCTGACAATACCCTTGTCAGCATTAACTTCGACAATGTCACCGTCTTTAAAGATTTTAGTTGCACTCTTAGTCCCCACAACACAAGGAATATTGAGCTCTCTTGACACAATTGAAGCATGACACATAATACCTCCTTCATCAGTTACTATTGCACCTGACTTTGAGATCACAGGCATTAATGATGGATTAGTATTAAATGATATTAATATTTCCCCTACTTTAAATCCTTTCATATCCTCAATTGAGTTTATAATCCTCACTTTTCCCTGAGCAAATCCTTTATTAGCTATAGTACCAGTGACTTCTTTTTTAGAACAAAATGGAATTTTTTTAATCTGATTGGAAAATATATTTTTCTCTCTTACAATCAGTTTATTATTAACATAATAGACAGAACAAATTTTTCGTTTTTCTATTTCCTTCTCATTTGGAATTTCTCTCTCATCAATTATCTTCATAAGCTCATTAGGAGTTAAAAAAGAAACTAATTCTTGAGATATAATCTTTTTCCTATTAACGTCTTCAAAATAAGGGAACAATAATTTATTTTCTAGTATAGGATACTTACTCACACTTCTTAATTTCTCAAAGTTTTTCCTCATATTTTGATATTTTTTTAAGTTATTCGAGTTTAAATTTGAATTTATTCCAGACAATACCCAAAAGGGAAAAACAGTAGAATACAAAAAATTATTTTTCATAGTTTTTATGGCATTTTTATAATTTAATTTACCCTTTTTTTTTATTAATTGATCTGCTAACTTATTCTGTTTTAATCCCTCCTTATACAACTTTCTTATTATGTTTGGTTTGTTTTCAATTAATTTGAGATAATAACTATTTACTCTCCCAATAACCTCTTGGTTGACATAAATAATACCTGTGTCATTATTGTAAGTAAAAATTATATCTCCATCTTTAAGTGCTACAGCTTTATTGATAGATATTATATTTGTTTCAAGAGCAATTATAAATATAAAGAAACTGCTTTTTCGTTCAAAAAGTTTTTCCAGTATTGGTTTTTTTCTCTTTTTTATCATCATAATTTCCTGACAATCCCTTTCTCTGCATCAACCTCAACAATCTCATCATCTTTAAATGCCTTAGTTGCCATTCTTGTTCCAATCACACAAGGAATTCCTAATTCCCTGCTTACAATAGCTGCATGGCAGGTTATTCCTCCTTCATCTGTTACAATTGCACTTACTTTTGATAATATAGGTACAAAATTTGTTGTTGTCATATGTGTTATCAGGATATCCCCTTCTTTTACTCTTTCAAGGTCAAGTTCACTCTTGACAACAACAGCTCTTCCTTTAACTCTTCCCTTAAATGCAGGATATCCTTTCACACCAGATGGAATCTTTAATTCATTTTCTTTGATTTCATCAATATTATCAATATCATACTCAATTAACTTATCTTGTGATATTACATAACCCCATGATTTCTGTCTTTTCCTGATTTTCTCTAAAAGTCTCTCCTCCTCTTCATCAATTCCATCCAACTCATTAAAGTAAAGATATATCAAGTCATTATAAGGAATATCTACTCTTTTTGAAATCTCTTGTAAAAACCTGACAGTTGATGCAATTCCTAAAGATGTCATATCTTTAATAAAAGTCCTGATATGTACCCATTCTCTTAATTGTTTTATCAGATGTTTCTCATTTCTATTTAAATCTAATTCTTCTATTAGTTCATTTATTTTATTTTCCTTATTTTCTGAAACCCTAAGTTCATTTTTCAGTTCTTTCCTAAAATGTTCTTTTGTATATGGCATTCCTTGATACATGACAATCCCTAGCCAGGAAAATTCCTTTGTATGTTTGTCAAGCATCTCTTCTTTCTTATTGATATCCTTCTCAGCATCAACTTTTGCAATACTATTCTGCTCTCTAGTCATCATGCTTTCTTTTATTGGCATTGACAAAGTCAAGAAAACATTTTCTCTTTCTTCAAAATCACTTATTTTCTTAGCAAGCATACCTCTAACTTGTTTCTGAAAAACATCACTTATCTGGATTGTTCCCTTAAAGCTCATAAATGAGGTTAAGTGTCCGATAGTTAGATAGGCTTTTTTGAAATCATTTAATAATTCAGGTGTAGTAAGATCACTCACATCAATAGAATCCAATTCTTTTGAAACCTTTCTAACATTATATATAGAATCATCAATCTTTTTCAAAAGTTTATCTGCATAAAATGGATCCCTTGAAATCTCTTCTTCAATTAGTTTATGTAACTTTTTCAGAGCTTCTTCATCAAAATATATATCTCCATCAACATGTTTCACTGGTAAATCAACATCAATGCCTAAATTCTTCCTCATGATGGGAAATGCAATTATATGAAGATGTTGTGCTAAAGGCACTTGAGGCTTCTTCATAGTCCAAAGCCATTTTGTTGTCATTGTCATCACCTTTGTTGTTTATTACTAATAAGTAATGTACAAAGTATATAAGAAAACTAACTCTCCAAAAAAGGAGAGTTATAAAAAGATTTATATATCACCTCCCACTATTCATAAGGATGGACATAAAACCATTTGAAGACATTGGCCTGACAAATGCTGAAATCAAGGTTTATCTAACCTTATTAGAGATTGGCTCAACTAAGGTTGGTTCAATTATTGAAAAATCAGATTTGCAGAGCTCAGTTGTCCACAACTCCCTGCACAAATTGCAGGAAAAAGGTTTGATTAGCCATATAATAAAAGGAAAGATTAAGCATTACAGGGCAACAAATCCAAAAAACTTTATAGATCTTATTGATGAAAAAAAGAAGAATTTTGAAAAGATTCTCCCTCAATTGCTAATTAAGCAAAAACTGGAAAAAGAAAGAATAGAAGCTGAAATATATCAAGGATATAAGGGTTGTATGAATCTTCTGCTAGAAATCCTTGATGATGCAAAAAAAGGTGATGAATTTTGTTTTTTCTCAGCTGATGTTGAACCAATCAACAAGGAAATTCAGGATTTCTTTAGAAAATATGATCCAAAAAGAATTTCTAAAGGAATAAATGTTAAAGGAATTGCACCAAAAAGATTAAAACACCTTTATCAAGATCGAGAAAAGAAAGGATATATGAAGATGAAATATTCAGATGAGCCAATACCCCCAAATATGAGCATTTTCAACAATAAGTTGACTTTATTCACTTGGGGTGAGAAACCTATAGGATATTTAATCTATTCAAAACAATTGGCTGATAAATATTCACAATATTTTCATTCCCTATGGAATAAATTATAAATACCATTCAAAAGATATATAAATAGGGAAGTATACCTAGATAAAATGGTAGAAAAATTCAATGTTATTGTAGAACAAGGAGAGGATGGGTATTTAGTATCTGATGTAGTTGAACTTCCAGGATGTCATACTCAAGCTAAAACATATGATGAACTCCTAAAAAGAACAAAAGAAGCCATTTCTTTATATTTAGAAGTTAAAAAACCAGAAACAACTACAAAATTTCTAAGCTTACAACAAATTGAGGTATGATTTATGGCAAAATTGCCATTAATGTCTGCTAAAGAATTAATGAAAGTTCTTCAAATATAGGATTTAATCTAATAAGGCAAAAAGGAAGTCATATGTTCTTTGAGCATCCTGATGGTAGGACAACAATTATTCCCAATCATCCAGAAGATGATATTGACAGGGGTCTTCTCAATAAGATAGTTAAACACGATTTAAAGATAGAAAGGGAAGAGTTTTTGAAGAATGTGTAATTAATGGTTTTTGAACTGCATCTTTATTTAACGCAAATCAAGACTCAATGCTTATAGACTTCTTTATCAATATAATTCTTCAAAGCTTTTTCTGCTGGAAAAAACATTGGCTTTGGCAACTCATTCAGGTCAAACCATTTCCATTCAGTTATCTCATCTGGTTCCATCACTTTCACATCTCCTTCAAAATCTTCAGATAAGAATCCAATTGTAACAAAATGAGCATCTTCAACAATATCATTTGTTAAACTAATAAGTCTTAATTTATCTTTGTCAATCTTGACTCCTGTCTCTTCAATTGATTCCCTAAATGCAGCTTGTTCAAAGCTTTCTCCAAAATCAATCTTTCCTCCTGGCAATGTCCAGGTGCCTTCTCCATGTAATGCTGAATCTGCTTTCTCTGCATCATCATGTCTTTTGCCCAATAACACCTTTTCATCCTTTAAAAGAATCACACAGCATCCAATACCCATCTTTTTATCTTCAACCATAATATAATAAGAAATCTATATGATATAAATAATTATTGAATAAACTTATTCAGAATCAGCACTAACTTGTTTAATTCTTCCAAGAATCCTAAAATGTTCAATTAATAACTCCTTAACTCTTGCCCAATGTATATCTGCTTGAGGTTGATCTCTTTGATCCTCATATCTTTCAGCAATATCATGTTCTTGTGTAGCTTCAACCCTAAATCTAACTGCTTCAACAGCCCTCTCATAAGGAATTTGAAATTGTGTTTCGTACAATCTAGCCATATTCTCTGTCAATCCCTCCAAATCATGCCTATGGTGTGCTTGCCACCATCCTAATTCAAATTCTGCTAACCTTTGATATGCTTCATTAGGATTCATTTTATTTTACTCAGAATCAGTTTCTTTCTCAACTTCTTTTTCAATATCTTCGGCTAATTGGTCTATTACACTTATTTTTCTATTATCCCTTTCATTAATATCTTCCAAAGATTTTATATCATCAAAATGCTCTTCTGCACACTCTTCGCAATAGAAATCATTGGTTCCTTTAATGGCAAATTTTGCCTTTTCACTGCAAATAATACATTTTTTACCCATCTAAACACCTGGAAATACCTTATATTATAAAAAGGTTATTCTAAAAACCTTATTTAAAATTCAATCCTAATACTTCCCTCTTTATAATAAGGAAATACTATTGAATTGAATTTTTGTTATTTTCCAAACCGTCTGTCTCGGTTTGAGTATTCTTCAATGACTCTTATAAGGTCCTCTTTTTCAAACTCAGGCCAGGTCTTTTCTAAAAAAAACCATTCTGAGTATGATGATTGCCATATTAAGAAATTGCTTGTTCTTCTTTCACCACCAGTCCTGATTATGAGGTCTGGCTTGTCTGGATTATACACATTATTGTCAATCAGCTCTTCTGTGATCTGTTCATCTGTTATCTCTCCAGCTTCAATTTTCCTTCCGATCTTCTTTATTGCATCTATTAGCTCTTCCCTGCCTCCATATGCAAGGCACAGATTTATTTTATAATCATTATAATCTTTTGTTGCCTCCTTTACTCTTTCCATTGCTTCAACTACTTCTTTAGGAAAAAGATGCCATCTTCCCATTGGATTGATTTTAATCTTATTATTATGTATGTCTTCATTGGTTAGTGCATCATCTGCAGCCCTTTTAAATATGTCCATCAGATAATCAAATTCCTTCTTTGGTCTGTTGAAGTTCTGCATAGAAAAACAATAGAGTGATAGCTCTTTTATGTCAAGCTCTTTGCACCATTTGAACAATTTTTTGAGCTTTTCAAATCCCCATTCATGGCCTTTCCAAGGTTGTAGCATTAATCTTTTTGCAAACCTTCTGTTTCCATCTAGGATTATTCCAATATGTAATGGCTTTATCCCCTTTCCAGCCTCTGATTTATCACTCATATTCATGATGTAGTGATGTTTTTCTTTATAAAACTTTTTGTTATAAACAAAAAGTTCGAATGAAGTGAGTTGACTTTTTGTTATAAACAAAAAATTACAAACATAGTGAGTTAGTTTTTTATTAAACTTAAGTAGTATTAGAGTTTAAGGAGTTAATTTTTAATTCTGGACTAGAAACATTTATTATATACTCATTCTTGTCTTGTATTATGACATTCAAACTGATCTGCTTTGATCTCGATGGGGTGATTTTTAAGCCAAAGAACTTCTGGCTTGAGCTTCACAAGGCCTTTAACACTTATGAAAAAGGAAAAGAGCTCACTGAAAAATATCTAAATTCTGATTATAATAAGTTAGTTGAAGAAGTTGTACAAAAGCTTTGGAAGGGAAAGCCAGCTAAGCCTTATTTTGATTTGGTAAATTCATTTGAATATATGGATGGAGTTAAGGAAACATTAAAACAAATACATAAAATGTCATTAATAACTGCTATTGTTAGCACATCTAGCTTAGATGTAGCTAGGAGGGCTCAAAAAGAACTTAGTTTTGATCATATCTTTGCCAATGAATTAATTATAAGGGATAATCAAGTGACTGGTGAGTATGTTTGGCCTTTAGGTTCAGGTAGTCATCTTAAATCAAAGATTGTAAAAGACTTATGTTCTGATTTAGGTATATCTTTGGATAAATGTATCTTTGTTGGAGATAATGAGAGTGATATTGAGGTTTCAAAAATAGTGGGATTGTCAATTGCCTTTAATTCTGAATCAAAACAACTGAAAGCAGAGGCAACCCATGTTGTGGATTCAAAAAACCTTCTGGATATACTCAAATTTATACCTTAAATTTTTATATATAGCCTTCTTTCCATATATCATGCTAAAAAAAATAATCCTGGCTAATCCTCATGGATATTGCCCAGGTGTAGAACGAGCTATTAATATTGTTGAAAAAGCATTGGAAAAGTATGGCAGGCCAATTTATGTGAGGCATGAGATTGTTCATAACGAGCATGTAATTAAATCTCTGGAAAGAAAAGGCGTCATCTTTGTTGATTCACTTGACCTAGTTCCAGATAATTCTTTAGTAATTTTCAGTGCTCATGGTGTTCCACCCTCAGTTATTGAAAAAGCCAAAATTAGGAACCTTAAGGTTAATGATGCTACTTGTCCTTTGGTTAATAAGGTTCATCTTGAAGCAATCAAATATCATTCCTTAGGATATTCAATAATTCTTATTGGAAAAAAAGGGCATCAGGAAGTGATTGGCACTTTAGGATATGCTCCAATGCATCTGGTTGAAAACATTGAGGATGTATCAAACCTGAATATTGTCAATGACAAAAAGATCATCTATTTGACACAAACAACATTATCATTAGATGACACAAAAGAGATGGTTGATGCATTAAATGTCAAATTTCCTCATATTCAATCCCCTCCATTAGGTGATATTTGCTTTGCTACCCAAAACAGGCAGAATGCTGTTAAGAAGATGGCAGAATTGACCAATCTCATTTTAATTGTTGGCTCTGATACTAGCTCAAATTCAAAGCGTCTTGTTGAGACAGCAAAACTTGCTGGAGTTGAATCTCATCTTATCAATGACAAATCCCATATAAAAGGGGAATGGTTTGACAATATAAATGCTGTTGGAATCACATCAGGTGCATCTGCTCCAGAAAGATTAGTGATTGAAGTAGTTAATCATATTCAAGAGTTATTTCCTGATGCAATAGTTCAGGGAATCAGACACAAAGAAGAAGATGTTTCTTTTTCTTTGCCTAAAGAATTATGATGAACTTACCTAACAAATCTTTTGAAATATTCAACAAACAGTTCTTCTGGAACCTTTATGCCTGTATTGACAAAACCCTCAGCAAGCATTGTCCCGACTTTCCTTTCATCCCCTCCTTTATTGAATCTTTTCAGTTTTCTTATATGATAATTGCATAATAACCCGTCATTGATCTTTAACACTTCATTCTCATCAAGCTGATCTTTGTCAAATCCATGTTTGAATAATTCCCATTTGACTAAATCATTGATTATTTTAGTTTTTTCCCTGTGCTTGACATAATCTTTGATATTATTCACATCATTAAACTTTAAGAAATCAATATTGTATATCCTCTCAGGTTTATGAACCTTTCCAAGGTATTTTTTTACCTTCTGTTTTGGGCCTTTTTTCCTGTATCTATTCTCTACTAGATATCCATAATAATTGCTTTTCACCTTTTTTAGCCTAACATATGCCAATTGATCACCTTTTATATAGTTGAAAAAGCCGCCATTTATGGCAAGTGAGAGCCATATATACCTCGTAAGACAACTTGGTTAGCTGCCAAATCCAGAGCAAAGCTCAATTGATTTGGCTGCCTCGAACGTGGTTTTTCACCTTTTTCATACTTGGGCTGCGTTGAAAAAGTCTCCGTCCGTGCCATGTTTGCCATTGTTTGCCGTAGGCAAACATGGCATGGCTGGACGTA
The DNA here is from genome assembly GCA_043810355.1 of Candidatus Woesearchaeota archaeon. Lineage (GTDB taxonomy): Archaea > Nanobdellota > Nanobdellia > Woesearchaeales > JAGVYU01 > JAZDHV01. The sequence goes on along the minus strand of JBDROB010000042.1, from coordinate 63 downwards.
GCTGACCATGTTCCCATGATTCATTATGGGGTTATGGTCAGCGAAGTAGGAGATTTTCAACGC
>JBDROB010000041.1:0-23934 GCA_043810355.1 Candidatus Woesearchaeota archaeon | reverse complement strand
TATTTGATATATATATATATATTCATGATTTTTTTTAATTTATATATTTTAATACATATATTCAAGTTAATAATTCTTATATAAATTTTATCAATTATCTGGTTTTGTTACTACTTTGGGATGAACTTAAAACGAAAGGTTTATATATTAGTTATACTACTCTAAAGTTAAGACAATAATATTCATTTAAGTTTAAATGGATGTGTTGGGGGTGAATATTTCTTTAAAAGAGGAAATTCACATATAATCATAAATTTGATTTACAAGCAACAAAGCTTGAAAATGTCTTCTTTTCTGAAGAAAAGAAGCAAAATACATATCACAATCACCTCTTTTTCCTGGAATAAGCTTTCTTCGGAAGGCTTATTCTGGGTTTTTAATCCTTTATCTATCCTGATATTTGTTTATTCTATTCTAATGATCATCTCTTGATCTTTTCCATTAAACATAATGAATCCTATCATGATTCCTATAATAATTCCTGCTAATATGATTATTATTATTATTTTAAAATCTGCTGAGAAATTAAGATTTGTTGACTCTTTTTCCTTAAAATAAATGTCTAAGTCAGACAATTCAAGAGCATATTCAAGATAAAGCAGGGAAGAATGCATATCTGAATCTTTCAAAGAATTGGCATATTCATAATAACTATATCCAAGGATAGGAAAAATATTCTCAGATGTCTCTCTAACTATCTTATCTTGGATAATATCCAATTTATCTGAGATGAGGGAAGTGATCTCTTCATCCTTATTGATACCAATGAGATTAAGGATTGAGTCAATCTCTGCTTTTGCTTTAGAAGCCTTGAAAAGGCAGAGCTCAAAATCGCCATTATCCCTGTCTTTATATGCTCTGTCAAGCTGTTTCCTGTTTTCATCAGGCAATGGGAAGAATAAAGATATATATTGAAGGCGCTCTTCAACTTCTGCAATCTTTTGATTGCAGCCATTTTTAAGATCCTCTTTGTGAAGTATGAACTCCTTTCCTTTTAATCCAAAGAATTTAGACCAAGCATCAGCACTATACAACCTTTCAATAGCCAAAGCTAATATTGGAGTGACAGTCTCATTATTATCATTTTTCTCCTTAGCCTCTTTGACAAGATCTTCAGCCTCAATCAATCTTTCTTTGACAACCATAAATGCCTCTAAATCAGATATTGTCAAGATCTCCTTATTATCAATCTTTTTATTAAATTCTTTTATCAGGTCTTTTAAATCATCTAATTGCCTATTTGTGTCATCCTTGCTCAAATTGATCTGGGTCAAGAGAATCTCACCATATTTTACATTTGCACCAAAACAAAATGAAGCAGAGGAATAATAATATTCTTTTGAAAAAGCATCTGATCCTTTTTGAGAGAAATTTATAGCAGTCTCTCTTTTTATATAGATACTATCATTCTGATCCAAATCATTGAAAACATCAGGATCAATCTGCTGCTTGATTGTGATTGTCCTGTTGCATAATAATTCAGCCAGATTCTTCATCACATCAATATAATCCTGGCTGATGACAAGTTCCTTGTCATTCTCCCTCAGCCTTTCACCTGTAAAATGAAAAAATGCATCATCCAGTGTCCTCACTTCAATCACTTCAATCCCTAATCCATGACCATATTCAATAAGATCTATTGTCTGATTAGTATCATTTAAGACTGATGTATCACAGGCAATACCATCTTCTGCCAAAGTGCAGTTTATTGATTCATTTAATAATATCTCTAGTTTGGCTAAACTCTCTCCTTTTGGAATCAGTACCTTGCTTATACCATCTGATGCAGCAGCTTCAATCTTCTGCTTGATCCCTCCAACAGGACCTATAATGCCTCCAGAATTGATAGTGCCTGTTATAGTAACATCTCCATTGATATCAGTATGTTTTAAAGAAGCTGCAGTCAGGACTGTGATAGCAGCTCCAGCACTTGGGCCTCCTATAATTGAACTGCCAGCCTTGATAGTATATATGAAATCAATATCATTGCAATCATTATCAATAAATTCACATGCAACTTCTTTGGCAAATCTAGTTGAGATTTGAGTGTCAAATTTAGTCAAAGGAAATGTTTCAATAAATACACGGCCTTTTCCAGGATCATTAAACTCAAGATAGAGATCAGCAATATCTCCTTTTAGTTCTCCTTCAACTTCAGAAACAGCTAACAGTTTCATATGATACTGTTCATGAGAAGCAGAAGCTAATGGGATTATTGAAAGCAGAATAATCATTATAATTAAATATCTCATATTGTCAGGAATAAATATAGGTTTATAAGGATTTTGATGAAAAAAGTAATATGTTTAGGGAATTAGAGATAACATTTAAAAATTAAAGAAGAATTTCGATGGTATGTATATTAATCATTATAGGGCATTGAATTTAAGTGTGGGCCATCCTCACATTGAATTTAGGGATGATGGTTATGTTAGTGATTTTAGAGCTCATGATAGAAGAGTAAGAGAAGAGCTTGGTTTGGGAGATAAAAAAGATCATTCAGAGGATTATCTATGTTCAGATGAAAGAGCAGTTGGAAAGCATTTCAGTCTTTATAAATCTCAGAAAGGAATAAGCATTATTTTCTATAAAAGACTTGATGATCCCTTGTTAGACAGGTATTTTAGGATGCATGAGGAGCTACATTCACTTCATTTCTTAGATTGCTTAAGCCCAGTACAGACAAGATTTGATTTGCATGGAATGCCAATTGATATATTCAGGTATCCTTCATATTTTGACTGCACAATCCAGGAACTTGAAAGAGTAGCAAGCCTTGGAGCACTAGGCTTGATGCATTTGGAGGGGCTACCAGTATTACAAGGACATGAAAGATTTTCTACTAATACTAGAATGGCTTTAAAAAAATTAAGAAGATTATTGATTTGATTAAATTCTTGTTTTTGATTCTGATATAAGAAATTTTTTTAATAATGTTTAATATTTGAAATTAGTTAGGTTAAGTAGGTTTTAGTTTTCGAAAATCTTGCGAAATTTTATCAATAAGTTATATTGAGGAGTTATATGATTTTCTTGATGAAAGGTGAATAAACAATGTACGTAAAACGTATTTTTACGTAAAGTTTATAAATATGAGGTAATTACTCATGTTTAGGTGATAAGCATGAGTGTTGAAACAGCAAAAATGTCAGAAAGAGGCCAGATAATCATACCAAAGGAGATAAGAAATGAAGTAGATGCTAATAAAAATACAATTTTTGTAGTCAGCAGTATTGATAAGGATACTATTGTTATGAAGAAAATGGACACTGATTCAATAGTGAAAGAGTTTTTAAGAATGAGGAAAAAGACAAAGAAAATGTCTCCTAAGAGAATTGAGGCAGAGATACATGCATATAGGAAAGAAAAAAGTAGTAATTGATACTAATATAGTCATTTCAGCAATGATTTCAAAAGAAGGGAAACCTGCAAGAATTCTTCAGCTGTTATTTGAGAAGAAAATTATTAATTTTATAACAAAAGAAATTTTAGAAGAGATTAATGGAGTATTAAGAAGACCTTTATTTAGAAAATATATTGATGAAAATTATAAACAGGTCATGTTAGAAAATTTTGTTATTAATTCTATACTTGTCGATTCAAAGTATAATGAAAAAATAATTGATGAGGATGAGAGTGACAATATGTTTATTAATTGTGCTTTAACTGTAGGTGCAGATATCATTTCTGGGGACAATCATCTTCTGAAATTAAATGAATATCAAAGAATTAAAATATTTAGTGTGAATGAGTTTTTGGATGAGATTGGTTTGAATCATTAAAAAGAAATAATTTAACTTACTCTTCTTTATTTTTGCTTACTTTCTTTTTCTTGACAACTTTCTTAACTTCTCTTTTCACAGCTTTCTTGGCTTTTTTCTTTGGTTTAGGAGAAAATGGAGTAGTGTCAACTTTTCCATCAATGATCTTCATCATTGTCTTGCATTTAGGATATTTGTCACAACCAAGAAACTGGCCGTAAAAGCTTTTCCTTAACACCATTTTCCCATCTGCACATTTTGGACACTGCATATTCTCTTCTGGATATGTTTTTCCATTTGTAGCAACATCAGGCTGGTCTTCTTGTTTATTAGTTTCACATTCTATATTTATACAGTGTTCCTGAGGGCCTTTCCTTGGCTGCCTTATAATGATTATTGGAAGGGAACATTTTTCACAGATTTTTTCTGTAGGTTTAATCATAGCCCCTCTTGGAACATTAAATATGGTTTTGCAATCTGGATAATTATTGCATCCGATAAACTGGCCAAACTTTCCTCTTCTTAATGTAAGATCTCCTTTTTTGCAATTAGGGCATTTACCAATTGTTGTGGCAATCTTTATAGCCTCTTGATTTGATTCAGCCAGTTCAAGACCAATCTCCTTTTCCTCTTTTTTGAATCTTTCAATAATCTTATTAAGGACAATCTTTGATTCTTCAAGAACCTGTTCTTCACTAATCTCATTTTTTCTTATTTTTTCCATCTCAATCTCAAAGTTTCTAGTCAGCTCTTCATTTACAATATCAGGACAATGCGCTGTCAGTGTATCACTTGTTTTTATGCCGAGGACTGTTGCTTCTATATTATTTTCTCCTTTGACATACCCTCTTTGGAACAATGTCTCAATTATTGAAGCTCTTGTTGCCTTTGTTCCAAGGTCCTTTTTCTCAAGTTCCTGGATTATTGAGGATTGAGTGTATCTATTAGGAGGTTTTGTCTCTTTTGCAAGTTGATTGATTTTTTTAATGTCTACTATATCATTTTTTTTAACATCTGGCAGCTCTGTCTCATCTAATTTTACATAAGGAGAATAGAATTCATGCCATCCTTTCTTGATTGTAACTGTTCCTTTTGTGATAAATAATTCCTTATTTACATCAATTGTAAGAATATTTGTCTCTCTTATTGCCGGAATTGCAAATACAGACAGAAATCTTTTAACAATCAGATCATATAATTTAAGATCCCTTTCATCAAGGCCTTCTGGAGGCATACCAGTAGGAAATATTGAAGGATGAGCATCATCTGTCTTTTTTCCTTCATTTGGAATCAGGTTTGTCTGAAGGATTTTCCCAGCCAGTTCCTTATAATTGCTATTTTGCTTTAATTGTTCAATAATCTTCTTTAATCCTAGCTGTTTTGGAAGTTTTTGAGATGAAGTCCTTGGATATGAGATAAATCCTCCTGTATATAAGTTTTGAGCAATATCCAAAGTATGTTTTGGCTTAAATCTAAATACACGATGAGCTTCAACCTGAAGTCCAGTAAGATTAAAAGGGATAGGTGGGTTCTGGTTAAACTGCTTTTTCTCAGCATCTGAGATTATACCTTGTTTAGCACCTTTGACTTTTTTCATCACTGCATCTGATTTCTCTTTTTCCCAAAACTTATCCTCCTTATGCATTGCCTTGATCGAGGATTTCTTGATCAATCCATCCAACTCAATCTGCCAGAATGGAACTGGGATAAATGCCTGGATCTCTTTCTCCTTGTCAACAATAATCTTAAGAGAAGGTCCTTGAACCCTTCCTGAGGACAATACCTTAAATCCATTAATGGATTTGTTAAGAGCATCTGTAAGTGCCCTGGTGAGGTTTATGCCATAGTAAAAATCAAGTATATGCCTGGTCTCACCAGCATTGGCCTGTCCCCAATCAATTGTTTTTGACTTGTGCTCATATGAATATATCAACTCATCCTTTGTCAATGTCGAAAATTTCATCCTGTTTGCATCCTTTCTTTTACATGCAAGCCTGATAATATTCAATCCGATAACCTCTCCTTCAATATCAAAGTCTGTAGCAACAGTAAATTCATCTGCACTCTTGGCAATTTTTTTAATTGCATTTAAGTATTTTCTAGAAAAATCTGCTTTTTTGTCAATATCAGCTGTTGCCACCCAATCAACATCATAGACTGGAAATTTTGACCAAGGAGTCTTCTCTTTTTCACCTATTGTATATAGATGTCCTACTGCACAGCAGACAATGATATCTTTGCCTTTATGAGTGAGAGTATAATAAGGAACGCCAGATTGAGATTCTTTTTTCAAGTGAGAATCAGCCAAAGCAGTGGCTATCTTATTCGCTGCGCTTGGCTTTTCAGTAATGATCAGTTCTGTCATCGTCGGAAAAAATAGATTATTTTTTGTTTAATTAATTTAAAATCATAAGTTAGTTTAAAAAGTTATTGATTTAGGCTATTTCTTTGCCTGTTTCCACATCACATTGAAGTATTCTTTGAATGATTCATTTACTTCTTTGCTTGTTATTACAAATGCATAAGGTTTCTTTTTCCAGACAATGATTGCGACGATATTTGAATGGATATTTATTCCTGCAATTGTTTTTTGTTTTATGAATCTGACTTGAGTCAATGGGCTTTTTTGAAATTCTTTGGGTATTTCTGTGTTTTTTAATTCTTGATTGAAAATAATCTTGTATTTTATCCCTTTTTGTATCCTTCTTTTGTTGAAATTCTTGAAAAAGGCTTTCCATGTTTCAGGAGCAGAGTCTTTTCCTGCTCTTGCTCCAAATACAAGTATTTCATCCCCCTTTTTTGACTGGTTTAAGGCGTTGTCGAAGATGGATTTAAGCCCTTTGTATCCTTCGAATACATTTGCTTCCTGAGTTTCTGGATGGAATTCCTGCAATGCTTTGAGTTCAGGAAGTATATCCCTTATTTTTTGCTTTTTTTCTTCAAGAAAATCTAAAAGTGTCTCTGGGTTTTGTGCCTGGAAATATTTTCTGTTTGCTTTAATTTTGTATGAAACAATGCCTTTGTCAATCAACCTGTTCAAGGACTCATAGACTCTTGATCTGTGGAGTTGTGACTTTTTTGTTAGAGGGCCTGCTGTTGTTGAGCCCAATTGGAGGAGAGATTTGTAGACAGCAATTTCGTTTTTTGTAAGTCCAGCTTCTTCAAGTATTTGCATAAATGGTTAGATTGAGTTAATGTTTATAAATGTTGTCCTTAAAAGGAGGACATATGTTGATATTTGGAGTTGTGTTTACTTGTTGATGGTGAGTTGGTGATTAAAGATGGATAAAAAGAAAATATCAAGTAAAGATAAACTAAGAATTCAGAGAGCTCTGAGAAATTCAAAAAGTAATATTAGAGAATTAAATGAGTTAGTGGGTGCAGCTATTCAAGATAGGAATAAATATCTTTCTTGTGAAAGGAAGTTGGAGAAAAAAGTATCAACTTTCTACAAAGGAGTATATGATGTGTATGGAACTATTACTTCGGATCTTTCCGGTATTCTAAATGGGTCAAATTTCGAGGTTGGAGCAGAACAAGGATATACAGGGGGATATATTGAGATTTTGAGAGAATATGGATCTTTTCCTTTAATATTATCAATGAAAGATAAGGGATATGGTGGTTCAAGTAATCGATCTGTTGTGTCTTTCTCTTTTCCATTTAGTGTTGAGAAACTAAAGTCAAGGCATAAAGGGAAAATATTTGGTGATTGGAATGATACAGAAGGATATGAACTTGCTAATTCAGAATTGCATAGGATTTTATTCTTTACAAATTATAGAAGACACTCTAGTGGTTTTTGTGTAGATTTGATTAATAAAGATAGACCTAAAATAGATAAGGATAGGGATGATAACCTATCCTCCTATTCCCCACAGGAAATTATCGAATTAAGGATTAGGAATGCTGAGTTACTAAAAGATCTTAAGAGTTTATCAAAGATATGTGATGAATCAATAGGGATTGAATTGAGAACTCCTGAGATAGACAGGAAATTGACGATGGATGAGTTTCTGGAAGATGGATTTGACATATTTGTAAGAAGTGTGATGGATTCAATTGAGAAATATGGGTAAAATTATTTTTTCAAACAATCAAATCAACCTGCAACTTATCATACTCAAATTCCATCTTTTTACTGGTTATTAATCCCATCATTTCAAAAAGCTTGACATCATCATAAACATTCTTGTAGTTTCTCTTAGCTAGTTTAGCCAGTTGGTAAATTGATTTTGGTTTTTTATATTTAATTAATCTTAATAGCTCAATCCTTTTATCTGAAAAAAACCTTTTAAAAACACCATAATCTTCAAAGCTGACAATTTCTTTGGGTTTTACATATTCTCTATTCTTAACTTTCTCCATTACTTCTGCTGCGTCAGAGTAAAACCTATCTAGAGACTTAATTTGAATCTTTATTTTCTTTATTTTCATCTTTATTATCTCCAAATTTTTTTATATCTTTCTCAAAGTCCTGAAATAATTTTGGAATGCTTATGAATTTATATGGAATTTCAATATTTAAAATATGTTTATGATGTCCTTTTCTCTCAAAATTATCATAACCTAATAACCTATTTCCGGTTTTCCTATCAATTAATACTAGGGAATATCTGTATCCTTCTGGATGCTGTTTATCCTTTTTTACAGCTAAAACTCTAATTTCCCTTATATAATTATTATTGATCTGTTTTTCCTTATATATATGGTAACTTTTACCATATGGTATATCATACCTCTTATTTAAAGGTTTTGGTTTCATAAAGGATAGTTTTCAAAGAACTTCTTAATATGTGTTTAGTAGTTTTTTCCGAAGAATTTTCAAAGATAAAGATTTATTTAGTTTTGAAAAGTGATTTTTAATTTTTTCAAAGAATTCCTTGATAAGCATTTGCTACTTTTTTTTAATGGGTTTCTTAGAGTTATTATTCCTTTTCCTTAACCTCATGAAATACTCTTCAGCATTCTTTTTAAAGAGGTAGCCTCTCTCTGTGTTCTTTTTTATGAGGTACTCTGCTTCAGAGATAAGGGACTTATTGACAAACCTGATGAACTGCTCTGAGATAAACAAGAAATCCTTAGGAGGCATGTACCTGGCAGTCTCAACAAGAGGTATAGTGTTATGCAGGTTGATTGTTGCTTTTTTTATCCAGTCTAAAGTTATGTCATTTCTCATCCAGTGCTTGCTTAAATTACCTAAGGAATTGAGCCATTTAACTCCTCCTTCCCATTTTCCAGGACTGCTGATAAAATAAAATGTAAATTTTGCCATGATTCTCTGAAAGTTTATTGTCTCCTCATTCCTTAAGCTTAATGAGAGGTTTGACAATGAGTTTTTGTCTAATTTCTTTGAATGAAGAAGTCTCTTTATGCCTTTTGAAAATTTCATGTGCTTCATCAGGATCTCATTGAAACCCATACCACAGGCTGGTGGTGTAAGCATACCAGACTCACCAAAAAAAACAATATTATCTAATGCGTATTGCTTCAGCTCTCCAGAGATTATCTTTCCCTGAATGACATTTGCTTTTTTTGCCTTCGGAAAATATTTCTTCAGGGATTTTTCAAAAACTGAATTCAATGATTTGATGCTTCCCATCTTTCCTTCAAGGTTCCTGAACACATAGAAATCAGCCTTATTCCTTGAGTAAGGATACAATCCAATGTATGTGTTGTTCCTGTCATTTACAGGCAGGAATTGGATTTGGTCAATGGTTTTGATATCAATATTTTCTATCGTATATCCAAAGCAGATCCATGAATTAATATGAGCAACCAGTTTATATTTCTTTAAAATTGGGGATGAAATCCCAGTGCAGTCTATCAAGAGCTTTGTCCTGACTCTTTCCTTGTCTGTTATCACTGTTATCAAACCCTTATTCCTTGAGAATGATCTCAATGTCAATTGCATTACTTCTGCGCTATTGTTTAATGCTTTGTTCAACCAAATCTTAAGAACCTTTTTTTCATTGAGGATGATGCAGTTGTCTTTCATGACATGCTTGAATTTTGAAGCAACATAAAGAAGAGATGAGCATTTATTGATGACTGCCTCTTCTAGCTTGTACTTGTTTATCCTGTCATTATAGCTGTACCATGTGCATGTTGTAAATGGAATCTTGTTCTTGTCAAATATAAGAATCTTAAAACTCTTGCTCAATTCTGCAGCCAATGAAAGGCCTGCAGGCCCAGCGCCTGCAATGACAATATCATAATCTGCTTTTTTCTCCATAGGTGATAATTATTATCTGGATAAGTTAATAAAAGTGTCGAAAATTTATATTTCTTAAAAAAATTTTATTTATAAAATTTTTTCAGTATAATACAATATTGGATATTAGCACTAATATAATGATATGGATAGGTTTATAAATATGAATGTCTTTTCTTTCAAACCTATATATTTTTTTCAATTAAATATTTGAAAAAAGATTGGAGGTCAATATGCAAGATGAATTCAAGAAAATATTCCTAGAAAAGGATCCATTCAAAGACATATTAGGACAGGAAGAGACAAAAAAACAGCTGAAATCAGCCTTGCTGATGGGAAGAAATGTTGTCATTGTAGGTCCGCCTGGAATCGGTAAGACAACATTGGCAAAGAATATAGCGAAACTATTGCCTGATATTGAGATAAAGCCTGAAGATTATCCATGGGATAATGTCATTGGGAAAAAAGATGGGAAAAAAAAGAAATTAAAAGGTGAAGAAAGGTTTGTGAGAGTCCAGGGAAGCCCAGATCTGACAGCAGAAGATCTAGTAGGAGATATTGATCCGATAAAAGCAATGAAATTCGGGCCATTGAGTATAGAGGCATTCACACCAGGAAAGATCTTCAAGTCAAATAATGGCATATTGTTCTTTGATGAAGTCAACAGATGCCCTGAAAAGCTGCAGAATGCATTATTGCAGGTATTGCAGGAAAAGATAGCAACAATAGGATCATATGATCTGGATTTTCCAGCCAATTTTATATTCATAGGGACAATGAATCCAGAAGACACAAGCACTGAGAAGCTGAGCCAGGTGTTCTTAGACAGGTTTGACATAATCTATATGGATTATCCAGAAACATTGAAGATAGAAAAAGAGATATTGCTGAATTCTGGCAAAACAATTGAAGTGGACTTTTCAGATAAATTGCTGGATTCAATGGTATACTTTGTCAGGATGATACGGGAAGATAAGAATATCCTCAAGAAACCATCAGTAAGGGCGACAATAGGATTGTATGAGAGGGCTCAATCAAATGCATTTCTAAGAAATAAGAAAAGTGTTGAGTTCATCGACATAAAGGAAGCAGTGCATTCTGTACTGTCACATAGGATAGAGATGAAGCCTTCTGTAAAATATCTCCAATCAACATCTGATTTCATAAAACAAGAATTCAAGAAATTTGAGCAGGATTATAAGGAAGGAAGGCTCAAGAATGTGGAAAGGGAATCAGGGGGCAGTGAAAATGAAGAAGGTGATGTCCCCTGACGAAAAGGTAAAACTGGAGAATTTCAGCCCAATACAAGAACTGAGCGGAAAATTAAGCAAGAGTGATGATGACAAGCTCTTGAATTCTGTCATGGAAAATGACAAAGACACTATTGAAGAAGGAAGAGCAATAAAAAGCGCATTAAACCAAGGATTGAGCAGCTTTTCCCCAAATCTTATGTTTGAGCAGATGGTAGAGAATTATCAGCTGGCAAAATCAATATACGGAGAGTCTATAATCAGATGGATGTCAGGATATAACCCAAATTATGTCAAAAAGAATATCCATATTCCTGAATTTCAAAGAGAGATAAAAAAAGAGATGCAAAAAAGGTTTGAGGACCTTAAAGAGAAAGAATATGTTGACAAGGATGGGCAGATACTTGATAAAGGTATCAATGTAGCATCCCTTGTCCTTTATACTGAAGAGCTGGACAATATGATTCCACTAGGCATTTTCGGTGAGAAGATCCATAAAAAATCATTTATCTATGGAGGAAAAGAAGAAATAAAGAATTTCAAGAATTCAGACAGGTACAGGGATATTGCAATTAAAAAATCAATAAAACTTGCCTTAAGGAGAGGAAAAGACTATTTAGGGATAAATGATCTTAAGGTCTTTGAAAGGCAATCAAAAGGATCAATCCATATCATATATGCTCTTGATGCATCTGGATCAATGAAAGGCAAGAAGATTGATTTGAGCAAAAAAGCAGGAGTGGCATTAGCGTATAAAGCTATTCAAGGAAAAGACAAGGTTGGATTGATTGTTTTTGGAACAGACATCCATACAGCAATTCCACCAACAGATGATTTTCTGATGATATTAAGGGAGATAACCAAGACAAAGGCTGCAAAGCAGACAGATATTGCAAAAACAATAGAAAAATCAGTGGAAATGTTCCAGGACAAGAATGTCACAAGGCATCTTGTGATCATTTCAGATGCACTTCCGACAAAAGGGGATACGCCTGAAAAAGACACATTGAAGGCATGCTCAATTGCAAGGAACAGCAATATAACAATATCTCTTATAGGGATAAATCTGGATGAGAAAGGAGTTGAGCTTGGAAAGAAGATTGCTGAGATCGGGAATGGCAATCTGTTTGTTGTCAAGGATTTAGAGGACTTGGATAAGATAATCCTGCAGGATTATTATGATTTAGGGTGAAAGATTTTTCTTAGGTATGATGATCTTTCGAAAAAGTTAGGATTATTTGGAAATTATTTTCTTGTATAGGAAGTATTTAGGTTCTAGTAAATTATATTCGGTCTTTTCTCAAGTAGTTATTTTAAGGAGCTGTTGTTTAGTAATTTTATGAAAAAAGAAAGAAAAAAAGGAAGCTTAACCTGGTTTATGCACCAGACTCAAAATCTAGTTAGATCCCCAATCCAATATATATTAATCATATCTCATATAAATAACTTGCGATTATGGGAAATTCTGGTTAAAACTAGAATTTGGGCGGGCATTTTTATGAATCATGAATTACTTCAACGTCTTTTAATTTTATGGCAAAAACACCATTCTTAGCGATTAATTCCTTATAATTGCCGATTGATTCGACTGATTTAATCCCTTCCTCAACATTATCAGTACTAGAAAGAGTATGTTCTGTTCCTTCAGACTCAAGTAATTCTTTTACACTTTTATACAATGTTTTTCTTTCAATAGTGCATTTTATTTTTTCCTCACCCTCAACTTTTTTAAAAATAATAAAGTCGCCTTTTTCAATTAGATTGATTGAATTTCCAGAGAAAATATTTTTGTTAGCCCTGATTTCAACATTTTTCTGGCCGTTCTTTATAGCATTAAATGGGCGTTCATATAAATTTTTCAAAAAAGTTTTACCTGCCATCTTAATACACCCTTCTCATTTCACAACTTTTTACATAATCTACTAACTCTGGAAAAGTATCGGTATAAATAAAATCTTGTGGAGAATTAAAATTAAATTTACTTCTCAATTCACTGATAGGAATTCCTTCCACTAACTCATCTAAATGTATTATAGGAAAACCAAACTTTGATATCTTTAGTCCTTTATTAAAATCAGCATTCCCTATACCCTCTTCGGGAATTTGGTTTGGGTATTCAACCACTTCCCCAACTTCAGCAATATATTTTAATTCTGAAACAGGACTGGTTACATACAGCCAAATTCTTTTAACTGGGTCTTTTGGCTTGTATCTTCTAAATTCATATGTTTTTTCCCTACTCGCAATAAGTTCAGCAAATATTGGTCTGATGCTTAAAAAAATATCTCTTGGTTCTATGAAATCCATTCTTATTTGTTCACTCATCTCCAAACAACTCCATGAAGTAATATACCGAATAGCTTTTGAATAATTTAAATGAATCTTCTAACCAAGATGAAACTTCATCGAACATTTTTCTGATGCCTTCTTCACCAAGTTTTTCTCTAAATTTGTCATAATTTACTAAATATTGAGGAAGATCTTTATAAGCATTCTGTTTCACATAAAGAGATTTTGACAGCTTTGCTCCAGACCAATCCACAACAAGTGGAGCATATACTATTGTTGGTAGTTCGTCTGCTGGTGTTCCTAAAATTGACGCTGCTCTGTAAAGTAGCTGTTCTTGATAATAACCAGCATAATCGCTTCCAGTAACTCGCAACCATTCAAATGGAACATCCTTGTTTTGATTATCTGAAGCATATACAATTGCCCTTATCAAGTTTCTAAGAGGGGTATTGTATTCAAATCTTGCAGACTCATTATCAAAAGAGGTTTCAAACCATCCATGCTCCGGACAATAGGATTCAATACTATCATTGTGGTATCTGTTGTTAATTCCTTTCTTATCTGTCAATCCACAATCAGAACAGGCAACCCTCATGCCTAATAGTCCTTTCTGTGGACCAAGAATAGATCCTATTATCTCTCTATTTTGAACAATTCTTCGCAATATTGGAGGTATTCCTTGTTGTGAATTAAAATCACTTTGTCTTCTCATTGTAAAATCTACACCTGTAAAACCTCTTAGCAACTTCAATAGTTCAAAATATTCTTCAAGATGATCTTCAACAGTTTTACTGTCTCTCAAACTGATTTGATAATCAATATCACCTATTGTTTTTGTGCCCGATGGTGCTGTATCTATAACTTCAAAGAATATTTCAGGCTGAATTGAATTGGAATGAGCTGTCATTTTTTGCGCCAATGCATAAGCTAAGTTAAAGACTACTAAAGTCCCAAAATGTGGCGATGAATTTGGTTGTGCACCAATACTAACCCTCACTTTTTCTTTAGTAAGTTGTCTAACCAAATAATCAACATACCCCTTCTTGAATACATAAGATCCTCCTCCAAGCGGATGATGAACTACGCCATCATGCGTAAGTCTTTTTTCGAGCGAATCATCTTTATCTACCACGAAGTAGTGGTTATGAACTATTCTTATTAAACTTTTCTATAAAAATGCCCGCCCTTTTATTCTTGTTCTCTATGGCACTTCGTACTTGAAAGAACACCCATAACTCTAAACTAAATACTCGGCTAAGTCTCGAATTGATAAAAGTGAAAATTCGACTTTGCGTCTATGAGAATTCTGTTGCCAAAAAAAAAGACTGAATTGCCTTTCTTCTTGTTTTGGTTTCATTAATCTCATTATGCATTCACCTTAATATATTTTGTGATTTTGGGCTTGATTTGATGTAAACCATGTAGAATCACCTTATTTCAACTAATTTTATAGACGAGAAAGTATATAAATCTTTTGTTTTATCGTTGAGAAAAGAAAATTATAACTTAGCTAATTGTAAGACAGCCTGCTCGGAGCCCATAAACCTCTATAATAATCAATTAAACCTAACATTTATAAATAAAGTTGAATTTTATTGTTTCTATGAAAACAGACTCACTTACGTTCGTAGTTTCCAAAAAAATGCTAAATAAGAAACTAATGGAGGGATTTTTTTGAAAATACTAACTTTTGTAGACATCCATACATCCAAGAAAGCCATGGAGAAGATTAAGGAAAAGGCTAAGAACGCAGATTTATTAGTGTGTGCTGGAGATGTGAGCATATTTGGACAAGGCCTTAATGAAGGTTTGAAAGAGCTGAATGGATTAGGCAAGCCTATAGTGATTATCCATGGCAATCATGAATCTGAAAAAGAGATGAGGGATGCAATCAAACCATTCAAAAATTTCATATTTCTTCATGGAGAAGCAATGGAAGTGGATGATTTAACATTCTTAGGATATGGTGGTGGAGGATTTTCTTTGGTAGACAAGAATTTTGAAAAGTTTGGAAAAATATTCGAGAAAAGGATTGAAAACAGGAAAGTAGTGCTGTTAACACATGCACCTCCTTATAAGACAAACCTTGACAAGATCAATGGAGAATATGCAGGAAACAAATCAATAAGGCAGTTTATAGAAAAACATTCCCCAGTCTTAGCTGTATCTGGGCATCTGCATGAGAATTCTGAAAAAGAGGACAAAATAGGAGAGACTATAGTAGTCAATCCAGGTCCTTTTGGCAAGATATTTGATATCTGATTTCTTAATATAGCAAGATAAATCATAATAAAATATTGATCAATATCAAAGCTCCTTGGGCGATAAACCAGATTCCGACTATCCATTTCAAAAGTTTTGGCAGCTGAATTATCAGGATGCCAAAAAAAATGTTCAATATTCCAATTATCAAGGTTATTACATCCATTTGTTCTTATATATAACTGAATTATTTAAACTTTCTGGGAGTAAATTATATAAATGATCTAGATTTGTCAATATTATGGCAGATGTTTATTATTCAAAATCAATTTCAGAAGGTTTTCTGATAAGATTAAAGCAAGAGTTGCTGAAGGAGTTTGAGGGGTGCAAGAAGATTGCAGTCAAGATGCATTTTGGAGAGCCTGGAAACAGGTTTGCTTTTGTACCTGAAGATATTGAACCAATCATTAAGATATTGAATGATATGGATATAGATCTTTTTATGTATGATTCTTCTGTCCTATATTCAAGCCCAAGGCAAAATCCTGAAGGGCATATGAGAGTTGCTATTGAAAAAGGGTTTGATAAATTAGGGGAGATAAGGACAGATGATGATTTTATAGAATTTCAGGGAGAAAATTTAGTATATGAGGTTTGCAAACCCTTGACAGAAGTGGATGCAGTTCTGATACTGACACATTTTAAAGGGCATATGTGCTGTGGATTTGGAGGAGCAATAAAAAACCTAGGTATGGGTGCAGTGACAAATAAATCAAAGAAAGATATACATGAGGGGGCAAAACCAATATTTGACGGGGAATGTGATCAATGCAAAACATGTGAAAATGCATGTCCTTTTGGCGCAATAAAAGTTGAAGACTATCCAGAGTTTGAAGGGTGCTTTGGATGTTCATTATGTACAGAGGTTTGCCAAAAGCATTCGATAAAAACAGTTGTAGCACATTTTGAAACACTATTAGCTGATTCAGCTAATTGTGCGCAGAAAAACTTTAAGAAATATTATTATATAAGTTTTATGAAGAATATTGCCCAGAAATGCGATTGCAATGGGAATTCAGATAAAAACTTTATTATTGCAAAGGATAGTGGGATTTTATGCTGTAAGGATGCAGTTGCAATTGACAAGGCTGCTCATGATATTGTTGTTGAAAATGAAGGAAAAGATGTTTTCCTGAAAAAAAACAAGAAAACAGGATTAAAACAGGTTGAGGAAGCTGAAAGATTAGGGATGGGAAGCACTGAGTTTAATCTGGTTGAGGTCTGATTGAAATGGACATAATAAAATCTTATAATGAGATGGTGAAAGATAAAAAGTATATTGAATGGAAAAAAAAGAATATGGATTGTTTTCTTGCACATGCTTTCCTGATGTTTGACAAGACTAATGAAGGAATCATCCAGTTTGGCTTTTATAATCCAAAAACAGACAGAATAATAACATTTGTAATAGAAAAAGGCAATATCTCTATTTCAGCAGAGACTGAGATTTTCAAGAGGCCTGAATCAAAGCTAAAAGAGCTTGATATTGGTAAAGTGAAATTAACACTTGAGGAAGCAAAAAAGATCATGGAAGATTTCCAGCATAATGAATACAAGAATCAGCTACAATTGAATTCTTTTGTAATACTACAAAATATTGATGAGGGGCAGGTCTATAATTTCACTTATATCACAATGACTTTCAACACTTTAAATGTCAAGATTGACAGTGAGACAGGAGAGATTATAAAACACACTCTTACTCCAATGATGGATATGGGAAAGGGGGATAAGTGATACTTTAAGTTTTTTAATTTTACAATAGCAAAAAAGTTTTTTTTCTATAAAATAATTACTTTGCTTCACTGATTTATATCTTAAGAACTATAGTTCGTACTTTAACATTACTTAAATATGATGCATTCCTCCATTTGATGATAACAAAGAATTAATTTTAAAAAGTTCCTATCCCTGTTTTAAGATGAAATGGCACCCCCTATTGTCTATTTGTCTATGAATCTGGGGTAGGGATTTTTTATTATCCCACAGGTGATCTTTTCGTGTTTGAACCATTATATAAAAATAATCAATTAATTTTGGGAAATAAAGAAAGTCATACAGTAATCATATGCCTATGGTCAAAAAAAGAAGAGATAGCAAAGAAAATAGACAGCAAATATTATTGTGTGATAGGCCAGCTTTATTCAGCTGAAAGGGGAGTTGACTTCTTGATCAGGAATCTGCTGTCAAATCCTGATATTATCAATCTTGTTATTACTGGCAATGACTTTTCAAATTCAGGGATTGTGCTTAGGGATTTCTTTAAAAATGGATTTAAGAAAGGAAAGACAAAGACAACTGGAAAAGAAGTATGGAGAATTATAAGCAAATATGAAGGATATATTGAAATTGACATACCAGAAGATGTATTGAATGAGCTAAGAGACTCAATTATTGTAGAATGGGTTGAGGAAATATCAAAACTGCCTGAGATTGAATTTGCAACGCCAAAAACAGTAAGGCCAAGGCAAATATTTGAGAAAAAGGAAGAAGAGTCATTGCAATATGTTGGCGAGAATTCAGTCTATGTTGTAAGAGGCAAGAATGTTGCTTCAGTCTGGCTTCAAATATTGGATATCATAATGAAATTCGGGACTGTTACTGGAACACATTATGATTCTCAACAAAAAGAGATCATGAACCTGTTATCAATAATCACAGATGAAGACCCTGATAAGGTGCATATCCCAGAATTTTTCCCATTTAATAAGCAGCATTTTGAGAATTATCTGCCAAGGATACTTACAGATGCTAGGCCTGATGATGTAAGCTACACTTATGGGATGAGAATGAGATCCCATTTTGGCATTGATCAGGTTGATGAAGCGCTAAAAAAACTTTCTGACAAGCTAGATTCAAGAGCTGTTGTCATCAATCTTTGGGACAGCAAAGGAGATCTTACAAAAGGAGGAAGCCCATGCTTGAATCATCTTTGGCTTAGGGTAAGGGATGATAAATTCCATCTCACAATCACAATAAGATCAAATGACATGTTTGCAGGGTATCCTGAAAATGCATTATCATGGAGAATACTTCAGAACAATATGAGAAAAGATCTGATAGAGAAATTAAAAAAGAAAGGGATTGAGAAAGACATCAGATTAGGGGATCTAATAATCAATTCACAGTCAGCCCATCTTTATGATGACACTTGGGCAACATCAAAAGAGTTGGTTGATAAATATCTTGACAAATACAAAGGTGCTTTATCTGAGGAATTTGATCCAAGAGGAAATTTTGTGATTACCTTAGATGATGACAAAGGGGAAAGGTTTATTAAGGTGCAGTGTGTGTCACAAGATGGAGATCATTTAGTAGTTTTTAAAGGGACTAATGCTTATGGTCTGATAAACAAAATCAGCAGGGATTCAAGAGTGTCCTTGATAAGGCATGCATTATATCTTGGGATTGAGCTGAATAAGGCAGAGATTGCCTTGAAAAAGAATAAAGAGTATGTTCAAGATCAACCTTTGGATATTTAATTTTCATTGACAATTAATTTTATAAAGAGGTGATTTGTTTGAAGAAAGACAGAGTTAAACCAGTTAGTTATAAAACAAGAAAGTCTAATTCTAAACTAGACATGTACCTAGATGATAATGGGAAAGATGAGAAAGATGACATATCCTGACAAATTATTAAATGCTGCCCAGAAATATATGAGGAATAGACAGGTTAAGGACCATAACATATTCTTTTTAAAAAATCTTGATGATGGATTTGAGTTCTTGAAATGGACAGATGAAGATTTTCAGATTGGAACAAAAAGATGGGATAAGACTGAGTATCCAGAAGAGATCAAGGATCCTCTAAAACATATTTTAAGCAAAGGCACATTGTTCATTTTTGAAGATGATCATATCAAATTACATTTTTCAGAAAGGATTCTAGAAGGTTTTGAAGCAAAGGATCATGAATGGGACTCATTGAATGAAGATAATAAGAAAAAGTATGATGTGCTGTTGATCAAATAATCTTCTCTACAATCTTGTTGATCTTGCTGCTTATCTCTTTTTTTGACAAGACATTATTGTTTTTTGTGCAGTCTATCTTGTGCCAGGACTTATTCTTCTTAGCCTGGTCAAGAAAAATATCTTGGGTGTCTTTCAGATGCTTTTCATTATCCTCATGGATGTCAAGCTTCTTATTTTTGCTTCTTTTCTTTATGAGTCTGAGGACATCTTTAACTGGGATATACAAATATAGCAAAAGATCCTCTTTTGGAAGCTTGTTGTTCTTGAATTCATTCTTTATAATCCATCTAAGGAAAGCGGGCTGCTCTTTTTCTGGAAGCTTTGACATCTGATGGAAATTTGAATAAGCATACCTGTCAATAACAACTATTTTTCCATTTTTTAAATCTTTCTTTATATTTTCACTTGCAAGCTTTCGGTCTTCAGAGTAGAGGGATGCAAAATAATAAGGGTCAACCTCATCAATTGAGCCAAGCTCTCCACTCAAACATTTTCTTATCAGTTTCCCATATTTAGTTGAGTAATTTGGAAAGCTGAAGCTGGAGCATTTTATCTTATTTTTTTTTAAATGGTTTAACAAAATTTTGGTTTGAGTGGCTTTGCCAGATCCATCAATGCCTTCTATGACAATAAGCCTGCCTTTTTTCTTTTTTAACATAATTAAATTCAATAAGAGGTTGTTTTTATATCTTTCTTTTTCATAGACCTTTTGGAATATATCTCTTTTTCATTACGATAAATCTTTTAAAAAGAAAGAGTTTTCTATTTCTTATGAAACTAGGTGAATATGCAATAATCTTGGATAATGCAATCAAGAAAAAAGAGTCAATCATCATGCTTTGCTCATGCACTGTCAATTATAGCGGAAGGGCTGAGTCATATCTGAGCAAGGGTGACAGGATTGTGATAATAAAGGAAGATACAACTCTGCTTGTCCATCAGCCAAAAGGAAGCAATCCAATAAATTATATGAAATATGAAACCAGTCATGATGTTTCATTGAATAAAGGAGTTTTGAAATTATCCAGCAGGAATCTTGCGCTGAAAGAATATATGGACATCTTAATACATGAGGTATATTCCCTCAGGACAAGGAAGATGGAGGACAATAAGACCCTGATACTTCAAGGAACAGAAAAAGACATGGCTGAGATGATATTCAATAATCCAGAAATGATTGAGAAAGGATTCAAGCCATTGACCATGGAAGAGCATATCAAATTTGGGTTTATTGATGTCTTTGGACATGATAAAGACAATATCCTTACAATAATTGAGTGCAAAAGATATAATGCAGATTTTTCAGCAGTCTCACAATTGCAGAGGTATGTCAAGAAAGTGAAGGAATCAAGAGGTGTTCCAATTGTCAGAGGGGTTTTGGCAGCTCCAAGGATAAGTCCAAATGCAAAAGAGATGCTTGAAGGATTGGGCTATAAGTTTGTCAAGATAGAGCCGCCAATGCATTTGGAACGATTTAACAAGAATCAGAAGACATTGGATGCATTTTAATTAAATATCATATAATCCTTTTTTATAAAATCTAGATCAAAACACATCTGGTTGTTTAGAACTTGTTTTTTGTCACAGTCTAGGATGATAAATCCTCCATCAAGGTCAATTGAATGGTTGAGTGTATGCTTTGATTTAACCTGTTGTTTGATTATTTTTTCTATATCTCTGTAATGCTGTTTTATTCCGAAAATCTTATTGTTTTTTATTAATATTAAGCATACATCTGACATGAGATGATGATTTTATAGGTCCTTAATAAAGATATGTTGGTTTTTTCCGAAAAATCTTTAATTTGTTTTTATATGTCAGAAATATACTCCGGATTTTCAAACCATTAGATAAAGTTTACCATTCAGTTTAGAGGGAGGTATATTTCTGATCATGCTCAAGAACCACCTAATGAATGGTATAATTTTCAAGTCACTTGAGTGTTTAAGGGTGGTTCTTGACAAAAGCTGAAATAAATGCAGAAATAAGAGTGATCCATATAGTGGCAGAAAGAAGAAGTATGAAAAAATCATTCCATCCTTTGATATATATCAGGATTATTGATGCGATTGTTCCGATGACTATGTTTAAAGGTGCTATCTTTTTCAAAGTCTTAAAAAAACTGTTATATATTGGCTTTTTCTGGAATATTTCAGGACGGCTGAGCTTGTATTCTCTAATAACCCTTTCCTTAAACAGCCTCTTTTCAGTTGGCGTCATATGCATATTATAAATTTTTTATATGTAATATATAAAATCTTTCATTAGTATGGTAATATAGTCCAAAATGAAAAATTATTTAATTGGATACGCATTCTTATCGATATGATTGATACAGTTTTATTTGATTGGGGAGGGGTTTTAGCTGAATCTGACAGTGTAGCTGCTGGAAGAAGGCTAGCATTGGTTTACCAAGTTCCTCAGCGTGAACTGAGTGAATTCATGAGATCAATCCAAGAGGAATATTCAATAGGAGAAAACTCTGAAGAGTTCTTAACAAGGGTCTCTGAAAGGTTTGGGATACCTCAAGATGATATAAGACAGGCTGTTTGTGATGTTTCTCCAAATGGAATATTTGATATTGCAAGAGGAATCAAAAGAAATGGAACAAGAGTAATGCTTGTGTCAAACCAGAAGCAGTTTAAAGGTGAACATTTACTAAGATACGCTGATATTGGATTTTTTGACCATATCTTTTTTTCATATCGGATGGGTGTCAAGAAACCTAATCCAGATTTTTGGGATTTTGTTGAGAGCAAGGGTATTGATCCTTCTAGCACCTTAGTTGTGGATGATGTCAATGAAAATTTAATAGAACCATATAAAAGAGGGTTTTTCATCTATCTTTTCAGGAATCCTCATTGTTTTAGATCAAGTTTGAATAATATGAGAATCAGATATGATTAATAATTTATACAGTCTTTATGATTTTTTCCTTACTTCTCAATCCTTTGATGATTGACACTCTTTTCTTAAAATATTTTGAGAGAAATCTTATGAGCTCTTTGTTGGCCTTGTCCTTGTCAGCAGGCTCTTTAATAGAGATTTTGTAAGCGTTTTTTTCAAGGTCAAAACCAATGATTTTGTTCTCTTTTGAGTTGGGTTTGACTATGACTTTGAATATTGACTCTTTTATTTCATCCATCAAAAAAACCCTAAAGCAATGATTCCATTCTTCTGGCAATCATATCAACCAGATTCTGGACAAGGTTAACTGCATAGAAAGTCACTCTTGTATGACAGATACCTTTGTTTTTTATTTTAACACTGCAAAGATTATGCTTATTTGTTATATCAAGCCCTCTTTTAATAAGCTCTTTTCTTTTAATAAAAAACTTATTGACTTTTTTCAAGTCAAAATTATAGAATAGGATATTTGCCTCTTCAACATATTTATTTACATCTTCAAATAATTCCAAGGTTTGCTTATCTAGATTTTCAAGGTGATCCTTTTTTTCATCAAGATAATCACAAAGGTATTTTAGTTGGTCAGCACATTTTTCAAGCTCACCCAAGACTCCATACATAAAATGAGTCTTTTCAAACTCTATATATCCCCTTCTTGATAAAATCCTATAACAAAATGCAATATATTTATTGTTGTTCACTTCCAAGTATTTCAAACTTTTAATAGCATAAGCATCCTTTTTTTTTAAAGCATTTAAAACACCTTCAGACATAGTGCTAAGAAGGACCAAAGCTCTTTTGAGCATATTATCAAACTCTGTCTCAATACCACCAGCAATTGATTTTACAATGATGTGATGCTCTTTTTGTTCAATAATCTCATATCCTATCATCTCATCTTTAAGAACTTCTTGAATAAAATCAAGTGATGAAACATCAGGAAAATTTATCTTAACTTCATCATATCCAACATTGTATAACCCATATAAAACTTTCTTGATAGTTGTAGGTTCTAATTCAGCAAAGTCAATCTCTCTTTTTTTTGAAGATTTGGCATTTTCAGTACTTATAGTGACCATAGTACCTTTTTCCATGACTTCTAATTGATCACCTTTCTGGATATCAAAACGCTTGCTCCATGATCTAGGCAAAGATATCATTTGAGTTGAATTTGCTATCTGAATGACGCTTCTTTTCATATATTTCCCCCCATTTAATATGAAAATCAATTTATT
The DNA here is from genome assembly GCA_043810355.1 of Candidatus Woesearchaeota archaeon. Classification (GTDB taxonomy): domain Archaea; phylum Nanobdellota; class Nanobdellia; order Woesearchaeales; family JAGVYU01; genus JAZDHV01. The sequence continues at coordinate 42 of JBDROB010000041.1, read as the reverse complement.
ATATAAATTTTCCTATTTTTATCAATATTTATAATATTTATA
>JBDROB010000040.1:0-21290 GCA_043810355.1 Candidatus Woesearchaeota archaeon | reverse complement strand
GGTCTCATAGAAATCCTAGAAAAGTTTATAACCCTCAAAGAGCCATAAGGCTCTAAGAGGGGTGGTTGGAGCGTACCCAACCATGAAAAGGAAAAAACAAACATTCTTCATAAAGTTTGCGAAAAATATAATCAAAGCATTGAAGATTAGGCAAGTAAGGCTGTATGGAAGCAAGTTTTCAAAGAAAACATACACTCTTCATCAGCATATTGTGCTCTTAGCATTAAGAGAATATCGTAATGGAATGGGTTTTGAGAGATTCTGTAAAGAACTTCCTGATTATGTTGCTCTTCTTGAATTTCTTGGATTAATGCAAATTCCACATTTTACTACGCTACACAAAGTAAGCCAAAGACTAAAAGGAAGTCTTATGGATAGCATAATTCTTGGCTTTGCAAGAAAAGCCAAGTTTAGGGCAGGAATTGACAGCACTGGATTAAGCTTACAACATTCTACCTACTATTATGAGCAAAGGCTTGAGCATTTCAGGAAAGCAAAGAAGAAAAAGCTAGGCAGACCGAGGAAAAGAAGAAGAAAAAAGCACCAATACACAAGCATTTTCGCTGATCTTGATAAGCAATTGATTTTATCAACAAAACTTCTCAGAGGAAAGAAATCAGACAAGAAAATGATGAGACCCACAATCAACAAAGCAAAAGAAGTATTTGACAGGATTATAAGCAACGATGCTGATAGAGGCTATGATGCGGAATATAACCATAAGTTTACAGTAGAAGAATTATCTGCTGAGGATTATATAAAATTAGTCAATAAAGACGTGCCCGTACACAGGACAAAAGGTGAAAATAGAAAGAAAGTAAAAATAAGAGACAGGAAAAAGAAAGGACGACCAAGAAAGAACCATAGAAACAAGATCGAAGGAATGATCTTTGTACTCAAGAAAGTATGCGGTGAGCATCTCACAGCTATGAAAGCATCAAGCCAAAGACAACAAACAAGATTTAGAATCATAGCATACAATGCATACAGGAAATCTTTTTTATTCATAATCAGGGATTTCTATGGCACCCCTTCTCATTTCTATATTCGATTTTATTGGAAAAGTTTTTATATCCAATACTTTATAAACCAGATTATGGAAAAAGATGACGGTTTAACACAGCTTTCTAAGAATAGTGACTATATTGCCCTAGTCTTGGTTGATGCAAAAAACTATCAAAAAAGATCAACTGAATTGATTAAGAATTTTACTGAAAAAGAGAATATTCCTGGTGTTTATGTGACTCTTAACAAGCCCTTCAATATAATGCAACGGATCCTAGAAGGTGAAGGTGTAGACACAAGAAAAATCATTTTTATTGATGGTATCACCCAGACAGCTGGAGGAAGAGCAGAGAAGACTCACCAATGCCTTTTCATCGGATCTCCTGAAAAACTGAATGATATAGGCATGGCCTTAGACCAGGCTGTGCGTTCTATTCCTTCAAAAGAAAAATTTGTTTTCTTTGACTCTTTAAGCACCTTATTGTTATACAACAAATCTGGAACAGTAGGCAGATTCTCTCATTTCCTTACTGGAAAGATGAGAGTATGGAAAGTGAAAGGCATTATCATTTCATTAGAAAAAGAGTCTGATAAAGAATTGATAAATGAACTCACACAATTTTGTGACACAACTATTGATTTTGGAATAAAAAAAGATTAATAAGAAAATTTAAGAGGTGAATATATTGGCAATAGAACCAATTCATGCAATATTAGGTATTCTCGCAGTTATAATCGGTGGAGTTACTCTCTTATGGATTTATTCTTCTTTAAAAGATGAGAGAAATCCAAAATTCCATGCTTTCCTTGGATATTTTTTCATAGGTGTCCTTGCTTTTGTACTATCAAACCTATTTCATATCACTAGAGAGACTATTGATTTATCGCCAATTTTAGGCAATTTTGTCAATCTTCCTGAATTATCCTTATTGCTTCTTGGATATATTATCCTTATTCTTGGAATTAAAAAAGTATCAAGCATAAAAGGGGTGGCATAAAATGGTATCTCTTCTTTATGGATCACTTGACATCTTAGGTGTCATATTAGGAATAATTTTACTTATTATGTTGAATAAATATATTAAGAAAGAAAAAGACACATCATTTCTGGCTTTTTTGAAAGTTATGAATATAGGTATATTCTTATGGTTATTGAACAATATTTGGCACGTGTTTAGGAAAGTTATTACTCCTGTTGGAGATATAATGAGAAATATTGCTGGTGAAGGTGCTGAATATCCTGAATATCTTTTTATCATTTTTGCTTATCTGGCTTTTGTCATTGCAGCTTATCAGACAAAGTTTATCACCCAACAATTTGCATTCAAAAATCTGGCAAAAAAGCCATTTCAAAAAAAGAAAAAAAGAGGTTCACTAAAATGAAAAAAATAATATATTTAATTCTGATAATTTCTTTATTTTTAACTTTTAGTGTTACTGCTGATGAAGAATCTGAAGAAGAAGAAAGTGGTGTTGGGTTTATGTTCAGTATAATCACAATCATATTTGGGATCATTGCTTTGGTCTGGACTTATAGTGCAAGAAACAAGCTTGCAAAAGGCTCCTCCCTTAGGCAGTATATCTCAAATTTTCTGATTGCATTATTGCTAATTGTTGGCTCAAGTGTTTGGCACTTTATAAGAGAAGTCACTCCTATCGGTGCCAATCTTGGTCATGCTGCAGAATACCCAGAATATATCATGATAATTCTGGCATTCCTAGTCTTTGTATTGGCAGCTTACCAGATGAAATTTATTAGTGAAGAGTTTAATTTTGAAGATCAAACATCTGAGATGAAAAAAGCATTAGACAAAGGAGCTAAGCCAAAAGTCAAATAAGAAATAAATTTTCTTTTTTCTTTTTATTGAATTTGATAAAATATCAATAATATTCAAATAAACAAGAAACAATTAATACTTTATCTCAATCAACATTTAAAATGAATAAGTTTAAATAATTTAAGATATATGAATATGTTATGGCTGAGATAGATCAACAACTTAAGAAAGAATTGGAGAACTTCAAGCAGTTTGTTATGATTGCTACTGTTGAAGCAAAGAAATATGAAAAAACAAATCTCAGCATTATCAAGCATTTTATTGATGAAGATGCTATCCCAGGCGTTTATGTGACTCTTAACAAGCCTTATGATACTCTTGTTCAGATTTTTAAAAAAGAGGATATTGATCCTGAAATGATCATTTTTATTGATGCTGTCTCAAAAACTGCTGGTGGTCAGTTAAAAAAAACAGATAAATGTCTTTTTATTGGAGCGCCAGACAATTTGAGTGATATTTCTATAGCTATGGATCAGGCTGTAAGGGCTTTGCCTGGAAAAGACAGGTTTGTCTTCTTTGACTCATTATCAACCTTGTTGTTGTATAATGATATTGCAGTTGTTGCAAGATTCATCCATTTTTTAAGCACTAAGATGAGGGTTTGGAAAGTCAAAGGTATTATCATATCATTAAAAAAAGAAAAAGATAAAGAGCTCATTGATGAATTAATCCAATTTTGTGATGTTGTATTGGATCTTTAAAAAAAAGAGGTGTTAGTTATGAGAATTAGGATAAGTTATATATTCGGCCTAATCGCGATTCTTGCCGGTCTTGCTTCTATCTTTATCATTGTCCCAGACACTGAAGTTGCAGTTGGATTCATCACAATTTCATTTGGTATTATGGCTATAATCTGGACAACTCTTGCTGTAAACTCACTCTCAAAAGGATCAACTTTAAGAAAGCACACAACATGGTTCTTGCTCTGCCTGATTTCAATATTATTGTTCTCTGTCTGGCATACATTATCCAAATTATTTGGTTGGAGACAAACCATCAATGAAGTTATGGTATATCCAGGATATGTTTTCCTTGCAATTGCTTTCATCATATTTGTTGTGACCTCTTTCCAGACATACAATATGGGCCAGGAGCTCGGTTTTGAGAAACAGGCTCAAAAGATCAAAGAAGCCATTAGAAAGAAAAAAGAAAAGAAAGCTTAAAAGAATAATCAAATTATTATCAATATTTACATTTATTCTTCAACAAGATTAGATATTAGTTATTTTCTTTAATGGTAATTATTCCATTTAGATTATTCTCATATAAATTATGTATTTATTATTTATTGATTATATCTCTTCTTTTATATTTGTGGTAGCTACTAATGTCAATGTATTGATCAACTGAAACCTTTTCCTGAATCCAAGGACAAAATCATTGAACTCTTCTATATCTTTGAATTTCAGTTTCAGGAAAACATCATACTCTCCTGTCACTCCAAAGACCTCTTTTATATGTTTGTTTGAGTTTAGGTAATCATTTGGTATCTCTTTCTCTGACTTTATCAGCATGAATACAATGAAATTCTCGCCAACTGCCTTATTGTTTAATTTGAGTGTAAACTTCTCGATTACTTTATCTCTGACTAGTTTTTTTATCCTGTCATGTACAGTTGAAGGTCTAAGTTGTGTCTTTTTGGCAATATCCCTAATAGAAATCCTTGAGTCTTTCCTAAGTACTTCAATGATCTTATGGTCTTTTAAATCCAGTCTCATTTTTTATAGGTCTCCCTATTGCAAGGCAACCCATTCTCAATCCCCTTTTTAAAAAAATAAAAAAAAGACTCCCTGAAAACTTCAAGAAGTTTAAACGCATTTGAAGTTAATCAAGTTGGGGGTTGACCTTTCAGAGAGCCTACAACATAGCGTTTAGACTGTATATCAGTACAACTTATATATAAATTTTTCTAATTTTGTCCGAATAATCTATAGAATTCCGGACAAATTGAGTATAATATTAAGAAAAATATATAATATTAACAATATCCCCTTATGTAAAATAGGAGGGTTTTCAATGGATAAGACTGAAAATTATTGGATAAAAGATATTGGATTGGCTGATTTTGGAAGAAAAGAGATTGAGATTGCTGAGAAAGAGATGCCTGGGCTTATGGCTATCAGGAAAAAATACATTAAAGATCAGCCTCTTAAGCATGCTAGGATAACTGGATCTTTGCACATGACAATCCAGACAGCTGTCCTGATTGAGACACTTGTAGAATTAGGCGCTCAAGTAAGGTGGGCTTCATGCAACATTTTCTCAACCCAAGACCATGCAGCTGCAGCAATTGCAAAAACAGGAACTCCAGTATTTGCCTGGAAAGGTGAAACATTAAGAGAATATTGGGAATGCACAAAAAAAGCACTTGAATTTGAAGATAATAAAGGCCCTAACCTTATAGTTGATGATGGAGGTGACGCCACACTAATTATCCACAAGGGAGTTGAAGTGGAAAAAGATCCATCCTTGCTTGAAAAAGATTATAGTTCTGAAGGTGAGGATTTCAGAGAACTGATGAATATTCTAAAAGAGAATTATAAGAATGAAAAAGAAAAATGGACAGATATTGCAAAAGAAGTGAAAGGAGTCTCAGAAGAGACAACAACTGGAGTACACAGGCTTTATCAGATGAAGGACAAAAATCAATTATTGTTCCCTGCAATAAATGTCAATGATTCTGTGACAAAATCAAAATTTGACAATATCTATGGCTGCAGGCATTCTCTGACAGATGGCATAAAAAGGGCTATGGATGTTCTCATATCTGGAAAGACAGCCATGGTATGTGGCTATGGAGATGTTGGAAAAGGAAGTGCTGAATCATTGAAGAATGAGAAAGCCAAAGTCATGGTAAGTGAGATAGATCCAATATGTGCTCTTCAGGCATGCATGGCTGGATTAAAGGTATGCACTGTTGAAGATGCTCTCGCAGAAGCTGATATATTTGTCACAACAACAGGCAATAAGGATATAATCACAGCTAAGCACATGAGCAAGATGAAAGACCAGGCAATTGTATGCAACATAGGTCATTTTGACAATGAGATCCAGGTCAGTGAGCTTGAAAAATGGCCTGGAATAAAAAAAGATGAAATAAAAGGAAGTGAATGTCCTGTCCATAAATACACTTTTCCGGACAAGCACTCAATTTATTTGCTTGCTGAAGGAAGGCTTGTCAACCTTGGATGTGCAACTGGGCATCCAAGCTTTGTCATGAGCACTTCTTTTTCAAACCAGGTCCTTGCACAGATTGACATTTGGAAAAATGATCATGAGATTGGGGTCTATATGCTTCCAAAAGAGCTTGATGAAGAGGTTGCACGCCTTCATCTGGAAAAACTAGGGGCTAAACTGACTGTACTTTCAGAAGATCAGGCAGATTATATTGGAGTGAAAGTAAAAGGCCCTTACAAGTCAGAACATTATAGGTATTGAATTTTATTTTTTTTGACTTTTTTATTGTTTTTTTGATTAAATTCTACTTAGACTTATTTCCAACAACAACATTTATTAATTAAAAAGAACAAATAATATAATATGGGCAAAAAAAGAGGTTCATCCCAGGTAGATTGGGCAATCAGCCTAGCATTATTTCTTCTTTACATCTCTTGGTTTTTCCTTTTCGTAAGGCCTTCTTCAGGGCCTGTATTGACTTCAGAGCTTTTCCTCTCAATAATCGAGAAGAATATTGAAGATACCTCTGAATGGTCATTCAAGAGGACTCCTGTATTCATCAAGAGTTCTTTTGATGCAAGGAAGTTCCCTGTCTTTGTCAGGACAACAGGTGAGTTTGAAAAGGGCAAGTTTGCCTTTGACGACGACAGGCCTTATGATATCCTTGACCAGAAAATATTCTTTTTTTCTGACCTTGAACCAGGTAAAAAGATTGCATGGCTAGTCCAGGGAACAGATTATGAGGCTCCAGGCCATGCTCCTAATATATTCTCAAATGAATCAACTGTATACACTGGAAAGATTTCTGTTGAATTTACAGACAACTCGCTAAAAAGATTGTCTTACAATTCTGAGATTAAGCTCGATAATTTTAGGTTAAATGAGAACTTCAGGGAAGTTGATATTGTATCTGGCTCCACTTACTCATCAAACATGATGAGCCAGAACAGGATCACAGCAGACTTTTTCAATTATTCTTATAATATCTTTGACAGCAATGATTTGATCCTTAATCTGGTTGATTTCTTTGATTTTGTCGAAGAAAACACCATCAACATGACATATTCAATGAATTTATTCGGCTACAGCCATTATTTTATTGACAATAATGATTTTGGTTACATCAATTTCTCAAATCTGGGTGAATGTTGGGATTTTGAATCCAGATATATTGATTTTTATGATCAGGACAATGGAATATCTTTCATCATGCAGAATAAGTCAATGATTGATTTCTGTGTTGAGGATGAGCAGACAATTGATCTCAGTATTAGATTCCCTAATCAAAGATTTGTCCAGAATTATTTCATCCTCCATAACAGCACTTTCAATAAGACATTGATTTATCAGGATTTCCCGAAGACAGAGATAGGCCTGCCAAGCAGTATAAAAGGTATGTCTATTGAAAAGATTGATGAGATCATGGATATGGATTATGATACTTTAAAGAGTGATCTAAATGTCCCAAAAGAGAGGGATTTTTCTCTTGAGATAACAAATAAGGCATTGAATCAGAATTATACTTATGACGCTGTAAAACCAATATCAAACTCAAATGTATTCAGAAAAGATATCGATTGCCTGATACTGGACAAGTTTTCACATTATCAGGAATGTGACCTTATAATAAAAGTTTGGTGAAGATTGAATAAGATGATTAGAAACAAAAGAGGTTATGTAAGGACAATGGAAGTTGTCATTGCCATAGTGATCACATTTATCTTTGTCATATATATTATCCCAAATTATTCTGCAAGATTGTCTAATCCAAAAACCCTTTATTTTCTTAGTGGGATGTATGATAACAAAAATCTGTCCTCTTGTGTTGTGCAGAAAGATGCACTTTGCGTGAATAATCTGATTGCTGACGAGATCCCAATTGACTATGAATTTTCTGCATTGATAACTGACAATCCTAATGCAAGGATTTTAGATCTGCCTGATAAAAGGATTATTGTTGATTCACTAATGTTCACTGGAAACATCTCCCACCAGAATATGACTATTCTCAAGGTGTATTATTGGAAAAAATGATAAAATTTAATAATTCCAAAGAAAAAGAGGTCTTATGAAGATAACAATTGACACAAAAGAGGATTCCCATGAAGAGATCAGGAAAGTTATAAGGCTTTTGAATCATTTGATTGGTGAATCTAGTGAGCCAGCAAATGACCTTATCAGCAACAGGGACATCTTCTCTGATTCGTCTGAACCTTTATCCCAAAATACACGACCTAGTTCACAATCTTCTGGAAATGCTTTTGTAAACATGTTCGGATCTTTTGATAGCAATTCTTCCCCTGCTCCGAGCTCTTCATCTGAACCAACTGCATCTTCTTTACTAGATGAAGCAGAGACTTCTGAGATTCCAGAGAAGAAAAAAAGAATAGATTTCTCTGACAAAGTTCAGATAATTGAGTATTGAATATTTAAAGCATCCTAGCTTCTCTTATTCTTATTGCGCTTAGTCCATATTTATCAATATGGGCATAGTAAGTTACATATTGTCCTGTTGAAGGATTTAGACTAGGATCAACCTCATTTACATGGAAATACAGCTCTATTCTTGAGTTATCAAATATAGTCCCAAATCCCCTAGCTGAATTATAATACTCAACTCTTCCTTTCATTAGATTATAAGGGATTTGTTGCTCATCTATGATAATACGTTCAATATTATCAGGATCAGGCACTCTATGTTTAAACCGCACCATGATGGGCTGATTTCTTTTAAACCTTATTCTGCCTTTAGGTTTGTATGAGGTTTTAAACCCTTGGCCTTGGCCTAAAGTAAGATCCGCATATTCTTTTCCCCAATAAAACACAGTGCATCTTATAAAATTAGCATCTTCAGGCGAAGTGATGCCATAAGACCTGATCCCTTTCTGCCTGCATGATAGATAATAAGATACTTTTTCTCCTTCCTTTAAAGCAAATGGTCCAGCTATTGAATCAAATGGGAAACCAACAACCATCCCATTATCTCCATGAATCACTCCACAACAATGCTCTAAGCTTACATGTTCAATAGTTCCTGACATTAATTCCCTTGGAATCCTACTAGGATCAATCCTGATATCACTGATTTCTGGTTCTCCCAATCTACCTTCCCCTTCTCTAAATAATACAGGATGGCCTATATTTAGTCTTAAACCGAAGTTTTTCCTTGTCCAGAACCTGGATTGATCTTTGGTCTTAATAACTATAATGCCCTTGCTTCTTGCAATTACTAAACCTTCTCTTGCTTCACCCAATTCTCTAATATCTCTTTGACTTGACATTTCCATCAGATAGAAATGAATCCAGATTTAAAAACATTATCAGAATTCTTCACTTAAATCAGTTAATTTTTTATATGGATAATCATATCAATCCTCATATGAGATTCAAGCAGATAGATGATTTAACATCAGATGTGCTTTTTGAAGCATATGGTAAAGACTTAAAAGAGGTCTTTGAGAACTCAGCTTTAGCCCTTTTCACCTTGATGTGCAAGATTGATAAGGTCAAGCCAAAAAAGCAGAACATTTTGTATATAAAAGGAAAAGATGCAGAAGACCTTTTTTTCAACTGGCTTAATGAGCTCATTGCATTGGTCGACACTGAAGAGATGTTTTATTCTAAATTTGTTATTGAACAGATCGATGAGAATAAACTTAAAGCAAAGGTTTTTGGCCAGCCAATCTCTCCAGAGATAGGAAATGTTGTTGTAAAATCTACTACTTTATACAAATTTAAGTTGGAAAAGACAAAAAAAGGATATACTGCAATGTTTAGTGTTGATATCTAAAAATTAACCAAAATTATTTAAACTCATTAAAATCTACTTCTTACTATGACATATAAAGAAAAACTTGAGAAAGTCGATGATTATACATGGAAACTCCCAAAATCTGCTAGAAAAGGGATGAATGTGGATGGAGTAATCATCGCAAATAAGAAAGTCCTTGAAGGAATTGAAGATGATGCAATCATGCAATTGACAAATGTTGCTATGATGCCTGGAATAATCAATCCAGTCTTGGCTATGCCTGATGCGCATTTCGGCTACGGTCTTCCAATGGGTTCTGTTGCTGCATTTGACATGGAAGATGGAGTCATCTCTGCAGGGCTTTGCGGATTTGATATTAATTGTGGAATCAATGTGATCAGGACTAATCTTACTGTCAAGGATATTGATGAGAAAAAAGATGAGCTGATAAAGACAATTTTCAATAATATCCCTTGTGGTGTTGGTTCAAAAGGAAAATTAAGATTAGATCCAAAACAGCTCGATGAAGTGATGGTTAAAGGTGTTAATTGGGCTGTTGAAAATGGTTATGGTGTCAAGGAAGACATCCCAAGGATAGAGGAAGATGGGTGCATGAAAGGTGCTGATCCTTCTAAAGTATCTGATTTGGCCAAGAAAAGGGGAAAAGCTCAGCTAGGAACATTAGGTGCAGGTAACCATTTTTTGGAGATCCAAGCAGTTGGAGATATCTTTGATAAAAAGACTGCAAAAGAATGGGGAATAACTAATAAAGGTCAGGTCTTGTTGATGATTCACTGTGGCAGCAGGGGTTTTGGCCATCAGATTGCAACTGACTATCTTAAGGTACAGGAAGAGGCAGTAAAAAAATATAATATTAAGCTGCCAGACAGGCAATTGGCATGTGCACCTATTAATTCAAAAGAAGGAAAGGATTATTGGGCTGCAATGGTATGTGCTGTAAATTACTCATTTGTAAACAGATGGGTCATGACTCACTGGATCAGGGAAAGTTTTGAGCAGGTTTTCAACAAGAAATGGCAGGAGATGGAGATGTATACTCTTTATGGACTCTGCCACAATGTTGTGAAAAAAGAGATCCATGAGGTTGAAGGTGAAAAGAAAGAGATATTAGTCCACAGGAAAGGTGCGACAAGGGCTTTTCCAGGAATCCCAGTGCTTTTGCCTGGCTCAATGGGAACTTCATCTTATATTCTTAAAGGAACAGAAGAGGCAATGAAAAAATCATTCGGCTCATCTGCCCATGGTGCAGGAAGGGCAATGTCAAGGAATAAGGCTATCAGCACTTTCAGAGGAGAGCAGATTTCAAAAGAATTGCTTGAAAAAGGCATTGCTAGCAAGGCAACCTCATGGATTGTCCTTGCAGAAGAGGCTCCAAAGGCTTACAAAGATGTTGATGAGGTTGTTGAGTCGACTGTAAAAGCCGGCCTCTCCACTAAAGTCGCTAAACTGATTCCGCTTGGTGTTGTAAAAGGTTAGAATTATTTATTATAGAAATAATCAAAGCTCAATTATCTTTCCTTTTTTCCCAACATTCATAACCTTAGTCTTGCCAATGACTTCTTCAATGCCTTCTGCCTCATGCACATGTGAACAAAGTAAAAGGTCTGGCTTAAACTTGTCAATTGCTCTCTTTACACCTTTGCTTCCAGGAAACAATTGTGTGAAAGATTCAATCTTTGAATCAGTTGGATGAACATGTGTGACCATTATTCTCTTTTTTAAGTAGCTTATCTTGTCAAATCCTTTTTTTAATGTGTCATATATCTCTTTTTCATCTAATTGATTTATCCCAATATTGGCTCCGCCGCATCCAAATATCCCAACATCAGTGTACCTTACTGAATAGCCATGGATATTCTTTATCCCATATAATTCTGCTAAAAAGTCAGCTGTAGCAAATGTTTCATGATTGCCTGGTATCAGGAGCACTTTCTGGTTGTTTTTCTTGAATGGCCCAATCAGGTCTTTTGTGCTCTGCTCAAAATTGGTTATGTCCCCGCATAGAATCACTAGATCAACATTCTCTTTTTTAGCTCTCTCAGCAAGTTTCTTGACTAGAGAAGTGTCTCCATGAATGTCTCCAGAAGCCAATATCCTAAGTTTCTTCTCTTTCAGATTTTTTTCAACTTTTGATTTTTTCTTTTCCTTTGCCATAAATCATGTATAAGATTACTCAATTTAAAAATTTTGTGTATAATTTGCTAGTTCACAACAAAATATATAAATAAAGAACTCTTCCGTATTAGTATGGGAATCTTTAGCAATATTCTTGGTGCAGATGAGTCATTGTTCAAGAATGAGATAGCTCTTAGCTTTGATTATATTCCAAAAGAAGTCCCTTATAGGGAATATCAAAAGCAGTATATTGCATCCTGCATCAAGCCTCTTTTTCAGAAAAGGAATGGTAAGAGTCTTCTGGTATTTGGTCCTCCTGGAATTGGCAAGACTGTTGCTATCAAGCATCTTTTCCAGGAGATTGAATATGAGACAGATGACATATTTGTTATATATGTCAATTGCTGGCAGAAGAATTCAACTTACAAGATTTTTGTGGATCTCTGCGAGCAATTAGGCTATAAATTCACCCAAAACAAGAAGACAGAGGAATTATTCAAAATAATAAAGCAGATCCTTAACAAGAAATCTGTTGTTTTTGCATTTGACGAGGTTGATAAGCTCGAAGATTTTGATTTCCTTTATACAATCCTAGAAGAGGTCTATAGAAAGACAATAATCCTTATCACTAATTATCATCAATGGCTTATTGACCTTGATGAGAGAGTTAAATCAAGACTTATGCCTGAGACAGTAGAATTCAATTCTTACAACAAGGAAGAGACATCTGGAATCTTAAAACAAAGGGTCAATTATGCTTTTGTGCCTGATGTGATTGAAGATTCTGCTTTCAGATTGATATCAGATAAGGCTTTTGAGAGAAAGGATATTAGGACTGGGATTTATCTTCTAAAAGAGGCTGGGACTGCTGCTGAGGATTCTGCATCTAGGAAAATCACAAAAGAGAATGCTGAGACTGCAATAAGAAAGTTGACAGACTTTTCGATCAAACAGAGCTCTGAGCTTGAGGATTCTACTAGGACTGTTTTGAGCATCATCAGAGAAAATTCAGGTTCAAAGATTGGTGATCTGTTCAAGACATATCAGGATAAAGGAGGCCTGCTCACTTACAAGACTTTTCAGAGAAAGATAAAAAAGCTGAGTGACAACAATTTCATAAAAGTCACAAAGACAGAGGGAGGTGACATGGGCAACACAACAATTGTAACAATCTCTGACAAGGCCGATGAGAAGAAGCTGACTGATTTCTAGAATTATATATTCTTTGCAGAGATTGGAATAGATCCAGAAGAGCATGAAATCACATTATCTCGAACTTTTATAACTCCTCTTTCTCCTATTTCTTCCTCAATAACAGCCCAGTAAAAATCTATAAATTTCTTAACAGCTGGATTATTCACATTTAATTTATACAATTTTATCTTTGATATTCTTCTAGTAACTATAACCCATTTGTCTTTTAATAGTTTTTTCATCAATAATTTTACTGTTGAATACCCAGCTCCAGAATATCTTGATATTTCTTTAAGAGAATAATCTAATTCAGAATTTGTTATTAAAAAGTCCAACACTTTATTTTTCGGAGTCTCCTCTTGTTTCTTTAGGAATATTGATTTCATATTAACCAAGAAAGTAATGGAATATTTAAATGTTTTCATTTTAGCCTTATAAATACATTTTTTTAACCTTATAAGGCTAATGCTCGACGAAAAGATTTATAAACTTCGAAAACCTTCTAGAGATATTGAAAATCTTTCAAAAATGACAAAAGTAAAAAGAAGTGAATATATAATTGTAACAAGAATTATATGTAGGACTCTATTTAAAACAGGATGTTTTGGAAAAGGATCACTTTACCTTGATAATCTCACAAAAGGATTAAATGACAGAGAATTCTCAAGGCTTAAAATCAATAAAGATAAAATCAAGATAATAATTGAATCATTAGTCAAACAAAAGATAATTCTCAAGAAAAAGAGATTGCATGGCTGGAAATATTATCTTAATATTGACAGATTGGATAAGATTAAAGAAATAATAAAAGAAACAGGGTATAAGTCATTTATTCCTGTTTTATTGATGTTACTTAATAACTGACTGATTTCTGAAAGGATCAAATTATTTATTTTACCAATTATTTAACCTTAGCATATAAATATGCATCATAATACCTGCCTCTGGTCTCTAAAGCTTTTTTCTTAATTCCTTCCTTTTTATATCCACATTTTATAGCTACTTTCTCACTTGGCTTATTTTTTGGATTCATAATTATCTCTATCCTTTTCAATTTGAATTTCCCAAATCCGATTTTCTCAAGCTTTCTTACTGCTTTTGGCACAATGCCCTTGCCCCAATATGCCTCATCAAGAAAATATCCTATCTCTCCTTCATGTTTCCTGTGCTGATTAATCTTTATTCCGCATCCACCCACTAATTTTCCATCATAAAATATGGCAAAATTATGTTCAAGATTTATCTTGCTCTTTTTAGGGCATTCCTTTAGCCATTCTGCTTCTGATTTTACTGATTTTGGGCAGGCAGTGAAGTAAATGAAATTTGGATTGCTGAGTATCTCAAACAGCCTTTTTGCGTTCTTGACTTGATGCTTTTTTAATTCAACTTTTGCCATATTAAGAATAATTCATTATTTTATATATAAAATTATCTTATACAATGTGAAAAAGACCACTGGACACTGGATGGTGTCACTCATTTCACTCGTTCCTTCATCCATTATCCAGTGCTTAAAGATTACACTTTAAGCACTGGACACTGGACATTCTGCTGTGAAGTATATAAAGGACTTAATTCTTACTTTATTTTGTGATTAAAAATGGAACTGACAATAAACAATGTGAAAAACATGGAAAGTATCCAGAATCTGCTCTTTGAGCAGATAAGGAATCTGACTGTTTTGGGAAATATATACCCAAATCAAAGGATTATGGCAAAAGAGGTGATATAGATGGATGAAGCAGACATATATACAGAATTTGGATTAGAGAGATTTGAAGATGATTCATCATTGAATCCTGATGAACTCGGTTTTATGAAAGGCTATCTTGCCTGTGACATGATTTGAGAATTTGTATGATAAATAAGATGAAGAAGGAGAAAATTGAAGGAGAACAAGAAGGAGAACAATTTTATTAAAGGAAAACAAGGGCCTTGGGGACGTTTTGGAGGTGATTAAATTCGCATTTAACTTTTTTAAACAAGGATATATTGAATGGGATTCTTACAAGCAAAAGATTGATTTCTTGGATGAATTCCATTGGCAGCAACGAATCAGGAAAAGGAATTTCAAAAGGGAATCTTTTTCTTGAATTTTTTTTCTTTTATCTATTTACATTCTAATTGTTACGATATTCTTGAATTTATAAATATTATAAACAAAACCTTTTTAAACAAATCGTTTTACCCCAATCTATGGCATGCAAGTCATCACAAAAGAAGAATTTAATCTTAGAAAAGAAGAATTGATCGACAAGATTAGGCATGGCTCTATCTTTATTTATCCTACTGATACAATTTATGGACTTGGATGCAATGCACTTAATGCAGAATCAGTAAAAAAGATTAGAGAGATCAAAGGTAGGCCAAAAACACCTTTCTCTGTAATAGCTCCTTCAAAAGAATGGATTATTGAAAACACAAAATGCAAGGATAAGACAGAAAGTCAATGGATCAATAAACTACCAGGGCCTTACACATTAATATGCAAATTAAAAAGCAAAGAAATAGTCTCAAAAGAAGTGAATCCAGGGCTTGATTCAATTGGCATAAGGATACCTGATCATTGGATCAAGGATGTTTCTAGGATTGCAAAAATTCCTATTGTGACAACATCTGCTAATAAGGTTGACAAGGATTTCATGACATCTCTTGATGACCTTGATCCAGAGATAAGAGGAGATGTTGAATTTATCATCTATGAGGGTGAGAAAAAAGGAAGGCCTTCTAAAATTGTCTTCTTGGATAAAAAAAGTGTGAAAATAAAAGAAAGATAGTGTTTATTTTTTCTCTAATTTCTTGACACCATTCATATAAGGTACTAAAACTTTAGGAATATCAACTGTCCCATCTTCATTCTGGTTATTTTCAAGTATTGCTACAAGTGCTCTTGATGTTGCTATGACTGTATTGTTCAATGTGTGTGGAAAGAATTTTTCTTTGCCATCACTTACTTTCATGTTTAATCTTCTTGACTGTGCATCAGTCAGGTTTGAGCAAGAGCAGATTTCAAAATATTCATTTCTTCTAGGAGACCATGCTTCAAGGTCTGCTGATTTTGTCTTTAGGTCTGCTAGATCTCCAGAGCAGCATTCAAACACTCTTATTGGAATCTCTAATTGCTTGAATATTTTTTTTGAATGACCTAGCATCTCATCATAGAATTTGTAAGACTCTTCTGGTTTGCATATGACTATCATCTCTTGCTTGTTGAATTGGTGTGTCCTGTATAATCCTCTTTCATCAACACCATGCGCTCCAACTTCTTTTCTGAAGCACATTGAATATCCTGTCAATTTGATAGGCAGATTCCCTATTTCTAAGGTTTTGCCAATATATTGTCCAATTAGTGGATGTTCGCTTGTTGCTATCAAGAATAGGTCTTCTCCTTCTATCTTATAGGACATCTCATCTATCTCAGCCTTTGAATATACTCCTGTCAGAACATTCTCCCTTATCATCAATGGCGGCTCTACATATAGATATCCTTGCTTGACCATATAATCTCTTGCAAAATTTATTAATGCCATATTTAATAATGCCAGATCTCCTTTTAAAAAATAAAATCCTTTTCCAGAAGTGTTTGCTGAAGACTCAAAATCCACTAATCCAAGTTCTTCAGCTATCTCTACATGGCTTTTTATCTCAAATTTGAATTTTTTTGGCTTTCCTATTATTTCTTTCTCAACATTCTCTTTGTCACTCTTGCCTATTGGCACTGATTCATGGATTATGTTTGGTATCTGATAAAGGATTTCTCGTATTTCTATTCTTAGTTTATTGCTTTTTTCTTCAATCTCTTTTATTTTCTCAGGAATCTCTTTTGCATCTTTTAATAGTGTCTTCACTGGCTTGTTCTCCTTCTTGAACTTGTTGATATCCATTGAGATCTGATTTCTTTTATGCCTTAAGTCTTCTGATTTCTTTAACAGATCCCTATATTTCTGGTCTTTTTCAATGACTTTGTCAACAAGAATGATCTTATCGTCTTGGAACTTTTTCTTGTTGTTTTTCTTTACTAAATCTGCATTTTCCCTTACAAATTTGATATCTAGCATTATATATTTTTTTTAATTCAAGGTTCCTATTTAAGATTTTCTAGAATTTGCTCTGATTTTCAGCAACATTTAAATAGTGATACATACTAAGTAATCATATATAAGTAAATATATGTAAAAGTATGTAGTATATGAAAGAAAGAATTACTGTAACTTTAGATAAAGAACTTCTGAATTGGCTAGATAAAAGAATCTCTGAAAAGGTATTTGCCAATAGGTCTCATGGCTTTGAATTTCTGATAAGAAGAAAGATTGAGGAGTCTAGATGAAAGAACGAATCACTGTAACTATTGACAATGATCTTCTGAATTGGCTAGACAAAAGAATCTCTGATAAGGTATTTGCCAATAGGTCTCATGGTTTTGAATATCTCATAAAAAGGAGAATGGAGAATAAAGAAGATAATGAATAAGTTAAAAGACAATATTGACAAAATGGATAATATCCAAAAAAACAAAGTGATAGCTATAAATAGAAATATGGAGATTTATCTTATTGCAATAATCTTTGTCCTGATAATCTCAAACTTATTCATTCTAAATCAAAGCATGACTGGTTTCTTTGTCTTTGGCCAGCCAAGTTATATTGAGAATGTATCTCTTAGTTTCAACCAGTCACAGGTTTACAATCATCCATTGGCATTCAATCCTACATCACTCAGATTATCTGGCTCAGTCATTGGAGATGGAAATGCAAATGTGTATTTGATCTTTGACAATACAAGATATCTTGTGTTCAATAGTTCTAATCTTGAAAAAGAAGGTGAAGGGATTTCAATACTGACAGGTTTGGTTGTCAGAAACACATCTTTGAATGAATCAGTCAATTCAACCAGCCTATCCTCAACAGCAACAATTGATGAGATTGAAGAAGAATTGACAGCCTTAGATAATGAAACAGATGATGTATCAACTGATAATACAACTAATGAGACAACCAGTAATGAAACAAACCAGACTCTAAATCAAACAATCAATGTGTCAGCTAATGTTACCCATAATGCATCAGCAAATATCACTGAAAACATATCATTGAATATTACTGGATTAAATGCCACTGAGAATAACATTACTGAAGAAAATGTTACTGCAAACATTACTGCCAATATCACAGAAAACATTACTGAGGAAATAATTGAAAACCTTGCTCCAGTTTGGCTCTCAGTTATTGATAATATCACAATACAGACCAACAGTAATTATTCAATCAACCTCTCTGCATTCTTCAGTGATCCAAACAATGACAGCCTGACCTATCTTGCAACTGGTCCAGACAATATCAGTGTTTTTATCTCAAATGATTTAGCTATACTTACTCCTGGCAATAATTTCACAGGTGAAAGGTCAATAACATTTATTGCATCTGACCTAAACCTGACTGCTTCAAGCCCAGAGTTGCCGATTTTTGTAGCTGAATTAAATATCACTGAAGAAAATGTTACAAATATTACTATAATTCCTCTAACAATAATTGAATTTGAGAATATCTGTGAAGAGACCTGTTCCCTCACTGGAATCACGGAGAATATCACATTTGAGTTTGAGCTTATCAATACAATACTGAACATCACAGAATTCACTTACACTTATTCTGAAGAAGAGCTTGAGCTTGCCGACAGGCCACCAGTATTCTTGACTATTCCAGATCAGAGTTGGTGGATGAACTCAAATCTAACAATTAATTTTTCAGAATATAGTTATGATCCAGATAATGATAATCTGACCTATCTTGCAACAGGCCCTGAAAACATTGAAGTGTTTATTTATAATGATATTGTCACCCTGACTCCTGACATTAATTGGTTTGGCAATGAGACAATCTCTTTTATTGCATCTGATCTTAACTTAAGCGCTTTCAGCAATGAAGTCTTATTAGAAGTGCTTGAGAATATTTCATTGAACATATCAAATCATCCTCCTGAAGCTCTGTTGATGCCTAATATAACAATTGAAAAGAACTCTGAAGCAACAATTGACCTCAATGATTATTTTAGTGATCCTGATAACCAAACCTTGTATTACACATCAACTTCACCTGACAATATAGCAGTCTTGATCCTTGACAATGAAGTGTTTTTGACACCTGACAATGATTTTGTTGGTACAAATGATATTGTTTTCACTGCAAATGATTCTCTTGAAAGTGTCTCTGGCAATTTGGCCTATATCAATGTCATTGACAAAGCCAGAAGAGTGAACAGGACAGAGCGCACTGTCCAGATATATGCTGAGATCAACAAGCCTGTCAGATGGATCAAGAGCATTAACCTTAATGAGAGCATTGAGAATTTGACAGTCAATATAACATCATTTGCAAGAAACATAACTGTCAAGAAGATTGTTGATGATCAGGAATTTGATATTGATGAGCAAAATATCCTTGTGATAGGGAACCAGACATCACAAAATCTTGATGAGTTTGAACAATCTAATCTCATCACAGGCTCGGTCATAAGAGAAGTTGAAGGGAAAGGTATCCTTTCAAGGATAATTGAATTCTTTTCAAGCCCTGAAATAACTGGAAGAGTTGTACAGGATGTGGCATTGTTTACAAATATAACTGTCAATTCATCTTCCTCAAATGAGACAGTGCTTTTAATCATTGATAATGCAACCGAATATTCCATTGAATACATAACAGATGCTCCGCTTGCAACTGAGACAAACATCTCAGCAACTGATAAAAGGATTACAATCAGCAGTAATATCCCTTATCAGAACATTCTGACATATTCTGAACTGAATATAGTAGCACCTAGAGAAGCAATCAAGGTCTACTGGTGGGTGAATGAGTCTGAATACAACAGGTATAACAATATAAGTATTGGACAAAGTGAAAACCTCAATAATAATTCAAACAATGCATCAAACAATAATTCATTTAATACATCAAATAACACATCCATTTCATCTATTGAGACATCATCAGAAAAGACTTATAGGATGGATATCACAGATATGCATGAATTCTATATTGAATTCTATGATTATGATGATGATAATCTTATTGATCTTATTGAATGGGTCACTCCTCATCTCTCTAACCAGACCTTTGAGATAGAGATAAATATCCTCAATGTCCAGAGCTATCCTATGGTTGGAGGGGAATGGACTGTTTCATTCACTACAATCGGGACTGCCAACCTTACTATATACGCAATTAACCAGACAACCTACACAAATCTTTATGATTATAATGGAGATGTTAGAGATGATTTAGAGGCATTGTCATTGTCCTGTGGAAACCAGACTTTGTTTGACAAATCAAGAAACATCAGCTCTGTTCAAATAATACTTGATAATGGAACATTTGTTGGCCTCGATGACACTTATGGGCAATCATTAGATATTGACTCATTGTTTGTTGAGGATTATTCATGCAACCAGACATCCCTTTGGACAGTTAAAGTGATTACAGAAGGAATCCACAACCAGATGTTCACATTTGGATTTGACATCGGCTATGCGAATAATCTGGCTCAGTATGCACCTGTGACAAGAGTGATAAAGTTTGCTGACAACAACTTGACCAATTCTAAGTATTTTGAATAAAACTCTTGTTTTGCTTCAAATAGGGCTAAATATATGGCTAGTGAACACCTTATCTAATTGTAAGGCAACATGTTGCAGTCAATTCCATTTTAGATCCATTTGACTTCTGCTAACGACACATCTGAAACATTTCCATTAAATTTCAAATTCTTTACCTTAATTTCCAAAACATTTAAATATAACTTTTATTATTTATATAAATATTAGAATAAATATAATTAATCTATGTTATATATGTGCTAACAAAAAAAGAGATTGAAGTACTAAAGTTAAAAAAATCTGGTTTATTGCAGAATCAGATAGCTAAAAAGCTCAAGATTTCTCAGCCTGCTGTCTCAAAATTTCTGAATAATGCCCTTAATAAAGTGATTGAATCTGAAAAAACACTCAAGATAATCAAAGAGATTGGGATAAAAATTGAAGAATAAATTAATACTGTTAGGAATCTGCATGATTTTGATTAGCTTCTTAGCTTATGCAGCCCCTCAAGTCCCTACTTTGATCAGTTATCAAGGTAAATTGGCTAACAACACTGATGGATCTGCCCTGACTCCTGCTTCTATCAGAGTCAATTTGACTA
>JBDROB010000039.1:0-8349 GCA_043810355.1 Candidatus Woesearchaeota archaeon | reverse complement strand
ATTAATATAATATTAATAGAATATTAATGTGATATCAATATAACTATTAATAAGAAATGATTGGGTCAGCCTAACCAATAGCCCTTCTCACATCAGTCACTTCAATTGACTGGACACCTTCAATGCTTGATATCTTTGCTTCAAGCTCTTCTGTTGCGCCTTTTGCCTCATCAGAGACAAACATGACTATCATTGCTTTAAGGCCAAATGCAATTGGCTCTTCTTCTGTCTTGATATCAGTCTCTCCTGCAAATTCAGTTATCAAATTACTGACTTCATCTTTGATAGAGTTCAGATCCACTTCAGGAGAAGTGGGCATTATTTTTAATGTTATTACAACTTGTGCCATGTTAAAAAAACTCTAGATCATACTAATTAGGGCCAATAAACCCGCATTTATTGCATGCATATTTTGCTGCAATCTTCCTGCATCTTGTGCATCTGACAATCTCTTCTTCACCGCATTTTGGACAATTAAATCTGGTTGTGCCAAAAATATTGGTAATCTTTGCCTTGCAAGAAGAGCAAGCTAATTTTCCTTCTACCATAATAGCTATAATGAGTTCAGGAATCATTTATAAATGTTGCGGAAAAGGTAATATATTCAATGCATTATATATGTTTCATGATATATTTTTGTTATCTTTTAGTTATGACAAAAGTATTTAAATGGTAACAGTTAAATCTATACCAGAATGGTGGAAAAAGGGGGTAAATTAGTGAAAGCAATACCTAAAGCTATAGATAAGAATCCTAAAAAAAGCAGATTTTCACTACTGTTTTCTGACAATAGCCAGAAAAAGGAAGAAAAAAGCCTAAAAGAAGTGAGATTCTTGCTGAATGAGAAGAAAAGAGAGCTGAATGACAAGGAAACGCAATTAAAGGAAAAAGACAGGATTCTAAAAGAAAAAGCAAGCCTACTGCAGAAGAAAGAGGATAAGCTTTCTGATGAAGAAAATAATCTGAATGACAAAGACAATAAACTCAACCAAAAAGAGATTGAAGTAAGAAAGTCATTGCTCCAGATGAACAAGGACAAGTTCAGATGGGAATCTGAAAAAGATAAGTTGCTGAAACATATTTCTATCCTAAAAGATAAAAGGAACAATATAACCAAAACTATTGATAATGAGATGGATGCTGAATATAAAAAACATAACAAGATATTGGAACAGAGGAGAAAAAGCGCTCAGAGAGAGATAAGTGATCTTGAATTGAAAAGACGGAATTTAAAATCAGATGTTGCCAAAGATTTTGATGCTGAATATAAAAAGCATGAAAATATGTTAGATCAAAAAAGGAAAAATGCCCAGCAGGAGATCAGTGCACTTGAATTAAAAAGAAAGACTTTGAGGTCTGATGTGGCCAAAGAATTGGAAGCTGAATACAAAAACCAGAAAAAGGATATTGCCCATCAGATCAAGAACACTCAGATGGAGATCAATGCGTATGAAATAAGAAGAAAAATACTAAAGACAGCAGTTGCGAAAGAGAGAGAGGCAGAATACAGGAGATATGGCAAAGTCCTTGAAGACAGGAAAAAGAATCTAGAAGAGGAATTATTGCAGCTTGAGGCACAAAGAAGAACCTTGAGTGAGCAGGTCAGGAAAGAAAAGGAGTCTGAATTCAAGAAAGTTGAATCAGAACTGGCGAAAAGAAAGAAAGATCTTGAAAATAATATCTCAGCACTTGAAGACCAGAAAAAGCAGATCCAAAATCAAGTCTTGAAAGAGAGAAGTGATGAGCATAAAAAGCATGATCAGGCATTAAAAGAAAAAAAAGAGGCAGCTGATAAAGAGCTGGCAATATTAAAAACTGAGACTGAAGCAATTGAACTGTTGAGGAAGAAGCTAAATCATGATACTGGATTGATCAGAAACAAGATAATCAAAGAGGAATCACTGAAAAATCAGCTTGAAAAAGAGAATAAGGAACTTGCAAAAAAGATTGAAGACATCTATTCCAAAGAGAGAGAGTTTTTAGACAGGTCTGATAATCTTGAAATAAGGAAAAAAGACATTGCAAGACAGACAGTTGAAATTGAGTCTAACCTATCCTTACTTGACAAGGAGAAAAAGATATGGGATGAAAGAAAAAATGAGATTGTTGAAAGCATAGTGTTACTTGAGAAGAAAAAACAGATAATTGAATCAGAATTAGGCAAGAGAAGTCATGTTCTTGACAGAATAAAAAATGACATTATCCAATCAGAAAAAGAGAGAGTACAATTGAATGAAGAGATAAAAGAGAAAAGGCAAATGAGCAAATCTCTTGGTCCAAACAGAACAGAGAAGATAAAGATGGACAAGGAGATTGAATCAAAACTAAAAATTTTAGAGAAAAAAGAGATGCAAGTAAATGATAAAGAGATGCTACATCAAAAAAGGGAGAATGACCTTAAGACAAAGGAAAAAGAATTGATGCATAAGGAAAATTCATTAAAACAAATGCATAAATCAATCAATAAACACAAATCCCTTTCATTATTTCATCTAGGTCAACCTAAGATTCCTGTACCTACTCACCTAAAAAAAGAGGCAGCAGAATTAAAAAAGAATATTGCATCAATGCAGAATGAATTGAGGAAACTAACACAAGACAGGGATACAGTCTTATCTGATCTGAATAGGCTAGATAAAAAAATGGCTGAGATGAATGAAAGGAAAATAAAGGAAAACATTACTTCAAGAAGGGAACTGCCAGCTCTAGAAAATGTCTCATTGCCCCAGAACAAGGATCTGATAAAGGAGAGAAATACACTGACAAAACAGAAGAATGAATTGATTGAACAGATAAATAAGCTTAAAGAGAAAAAATCTAAAAATTCCCATTCCAAACCTGGATTATTGGAAATGATATCAATCAAAACCCACCCAAAAGTAAAGGATGTCAAGGATGAAATCAATAGGCTGAATAAAGAGAAAAATGAGATCTCAAGATCAATGAAAGAAGAGCAGAAACAGCTGCTGGCGATCAGGGATATAGTTGAGAAAGAGAAGAAGAAACAAGACTCATTAAAACAATATGTAACAAATCAGGAAGAAAAAGTCAATACAATGTTGAAAAAATTAAAGGAAAGAGAGATTGAGATTTCAGAAAAAGCAAAAATAGCACAGGCTGCAGCTAAAAGAGAGCTGGTTCTTCCTGCAAAAAGGATGGGAGTCCCTATACCTCAAAGATTGATCAGACAAGAAAGTGATCTGAAAAAACAGGTTGAAAGCCTGGAAAAAGCAAGAGAGCAGGTGATATCTGATATCAAGAGGCTAGAAGAGAAAAAGGACAGCCTAAAAGATAGAAAGGAAAAGCCTATACTTCCGATATTAGCACCAAAAATGCCTATCCCAACTAAATTGATAGATGAAAACAAGAGATTAGCCAGGGAGAACCAAGGATTGATAGCAGAATTAAAGAAACACGAGAAAAAAGCTGATAAAATGCATAAAGGATTCCTGAATAAAGGCTTGATAATCCCTGCACTAGCAAAGGGAGGAAAACTTGATGCATCAAAAGAGGAATTAAAGAAGTTGAGTGAGATCAAGAAAGGGCTATCAGAAGAGATAGACCAGAAGAGAAGACAGCTTGATATAATGAAAAACCTGGTTGAGAAAGAGGAGAAAAGACATGCTGTCATGAGATACAACCTAGAGAAAAAAGATTCTGACATAAAATCTCAAATTGAGAACATCAAGAAAAGGGATTCTGAATTGAGCATAAAAAAACAGAAACTGGATGAACTTG
The DNA here is from genome assembly GCA_043810355.1 of Candidatus Woesearchaeota archaeon. Taxonomy (GTDB): domain Archaea; phylum Nanobdellota; class Nanobdellia; order Woesearchaeales; family JAGVYU01; genus JAZDHV01. Next base: position 4,611 of record JBDROB010000039.1, on the reverse strand, counting down.
AGAAAAATATTAGATCAAGGGAAACAGAGTATTCAAAAAAGATCGATCTGATTGAGAAATCAAAAATAATGCTTGCAAAGGGAAAGAAAGAGCTTGAAGAGTCTCTGCCTGATGAGAAAAAACAGCTCAAAATAATAGGGCAAGAGCTTGATCTTAGGTTCAGGGATGTGAATAATTCAAAGGAAGTCCTAAAGGAAGAGAAAAAGCAGGTAGAAGCAAAACTGCAAGAGATGGAAAAAATCTGCAATCAACTTGAAAAGAAAGAGAAAGACCTATCTAAAGAAGTGGAAAAATATGAAAGAGACAGGAAAGCGATAACAAAAAGGGAGAATGAGATAAAAGAATTAGCAGATGAGATAGAAAGAGGCAAGAAAGAGATAAAAGACAGGGAAAAGGAGCTGGCAAAGAGCCAAAATAAGGTTGAGAAAGAAATCCAGAAATTGGATGCCATGAAAAATAAGATTAATATTGTGAAAGAAAGCAAAGCGAATATTGCCCATCTCACTTCACAGTTAAAAAGTCTCCAGATAAAAACTGATCAAGAGCAGAAGAAACTTGACAATATCACAGAAAAAAGCATTGAGAAGCAGGAAAAACTCGCTGAGAGAGAAAAAGAGTTGAACAAGAAAGAAAAAGACATATATAGTATGGAAAAAGAAATTGAAAAAGAAAGAAAAGTCTTTGAGGACACAACCTTCAAGATGATAAAAGAAAAGGAAGAGCTGGAAGATGAGGAGTTTGATTTCTATGTTGAGGAAGAACTGGCACATAAGGCAACCAATCTCCCAAAATCTGTGAGGGTCCCTGAAGTTCAAGGCACCACTGAAATTGATTATATGATCTCTGGGATAAAAGAATTGATTGACCAGAAAAATATCCATGAGGCACAAAGGAGGATCTTGGAGATTGAGTCAAAGACTTCAAGGATTCTAGATGCTGATGAGAGAAAAAGGATTGAGTATGAGTTATTAGAGCTAAAAACAGATCTGGAATTGGCCACCCTTTCTTAAAAAATATTTTTTTTGATGATAAATACTAATAAAGAAAAAAATAAATAATAAGATGTGAAGAAGAAAATTCTATTCTTCAGAATCAGCTAATTTCTCTTTGACAAATGAGTCATATAAAGACTTATATCCTTTAAGTGCAAGGGTGGTGTAATCTGTCAGAACCTCAATCTGAATATTACCTTCAGTATATTGAAGATACATCTCTCCCTCAATGTCATCAGAATTGAAGATCTGTGCAAATGTCTCTGATGTCATGCTGATCACCATATCAGGATTCACAGCCCTTTCATATGATGCATGAACATCATTGTCTATGACAGTTATTGATAATATCTGGTTTGTATCAGTTATCTGCACTTCAATCTCAGGAATATTATTGCCAAGAGCGATTACAAGAGTGCATAACAATACTGTCAATCCAATCAAAGAGATAATTGTCTTATTCATGATTTCACCTTTGTGAATGGTATCTTATGAAGCTTGTATCCGCCTGCCTCATTGAAAACATATTCCAATTGCTTTGTGTTTATGGCCTGTCCCACTACAGGAGGTGCAGGTTTCTCTACAAATGTCTTTTCAACTAATTTTGGGCTGAGGACTCCAAAATACCCATAAAAAATGACACCAATAATAAGAAAGATTACAACAATTGCCACAATTGGCATGATAGGAAGTCTTGATGAATTGACATTCTCTCTACCAACAATTGACTCAAGATGAGGTTTTGGTGAAGCCTTATCTGGCTTTATCTCTCTAAAGGCATCACTTAAATCCTTAGCATCCCATCCAGCCTTAGCCAGATGCTCTTTTAATTGGTTTTCAGAATAACCTTGTTTCATATAAGTCTTAATATACTCTACAAGCCTCTTTTCTGCCATAAGGATGAAAGTAATGTTTAAAGTATATAAATTTTTTCATAAATACTAATCAGTTAATAACAGCATAATTAGTGAATTAATCCTCATTTAACTGAGATAATCTTGTTTTTCTCATCTATATCAAATGTTTTCCCAAGAAACTTTTCAACAGTGTATATGTTTGTAGTCAGATGCTTTGAGAGTTTTGTAACTCTTATATCTCCCTTGAAAATAGCAAGAAAAGGGATCAGATTATCTCCAAGATGCTCATCAATCGGAGCTTTGTGCTCTATCTCATTGAGGAGGTTTTTAGCAGCTTCTATCCCGACATCTTCTGCACGTTTTCCTCTTTCACCTAAAGAGTCTGCACCTAAAATCACTGGCTGGATAAAATCAGTCTCATCAGAATCTTTTTTTTTGCTGAAAATTGCCCACAGAGTGATTGCAGAACCAGCTGACAAAGTGTCCTGATACTCATTTGTTATCTGGATTGGGCAATTGAGCTTGTTAAGCAATTGTTTTGCAGATTTTGACTGCCTTTCAGCAACTTCTGCCTTTTCTAAATCCTTAGAAGCAGCTGAAACACCTTTGATAAAAAGGATCTTGCCTGATTCAGTTAGATCAAATGGAAAAGTGCCTTCCATATCATCATATGAGTATTTGGATTTTATCCTGATATCAACTTTTCCATCACCCTTTGGGTAAAACCCTCTTTTCAATAGGTTTGACTCAATATCAGCATATTTCCTCAATTGAGGCAGCAGAACATTTGCCATATAATCATAAGGCATGCTCCATCTGACGTCAGTGCCTCCAGTGATCTTTAATCTAAATTTTCCTCCAGAGAGAATGCATGCAGGAAACAATGATTGCAAAAGAAGTGTGATTGATCCTGCAGTCCCGATATCAATCGATAAAGTCTGTGGCTTAAGTGCTCTTGGATAGAAATTTATCTCTTGTGACCCTATCTCAGCATTTTCCACATGTGCATTGCACAATCTCTGCATTGCATTGATGCAGGTCAGATGCTGCTGTGCCAGGCCTGGATTGCACCTGTTTTTTCTTATATCTTTTAATCTGAAAGCTTTTTGTGTAATAACTGACATTGACAAGGCTGTCCTAAGAATCTGGCCTCCACCTTCTCCAAAAGATCCGTCTAATTCTATCATAAAAACTAAAAAAAGAAGAAATATAAAAAATGTTGGTTTACATATCAAAAAAGATTAGATTTTGCCTACCAATCAATATTTTCCAGCTCTGAATCAAGACTTTCCAGGTCTCCTAGACCAAGATCATCCTCAATTGAGTCAATATCAGTGAGATCATTGCCTAGGTCATCAACATCAGCATCACCAGTTGTAATCTCAACTATTGTTGATGTCGGTGATGATAAAGTTGTGGTTGTCTTTGAATCAGATGCACATCCATATATAAAAAATAAAAAAAGGACAGCAAAAAATAATAAATTTGTTTTTTTCATTCTAATCACTTTTCAGGTTTGATATTATTTAAACCTTTCGCTCAAACGGGCGTTGCGTGGAAACTAGCTGGCTTTAGCCAGCTTATTAAAATAAGAAAGCCTTCTTCTATTATGCAGAATTATCCTTGCAGTAGTTTGACTTAGCTGACACATAGGCCTTCTTTTCTTAAGCAGCTTATTCCTTGATTTGAAACTTGAATGAAAACTCTCGCTATGGCTTCTTTGATGGTACTCAGTAAGCCATTGCATGACATCATAATAGAGCTCAAGATACATTGTTTGCCATGCCAACCTTCCGTTAAGGTTATTGTTTTTCTTTGGAAAAACATAAGGTTTCATTCCAAGCTTAGATATCTTGGTAACAAGACACCTATCATTAAAACCAGCATCTAACCTTAAGCTATTTCCTTCAACCTCCATTATTAATCCGTGCATTGCCTGACATTCTTGTTTCCCACTAATATCAAAAGCTTGCACGACTTCTCTTGAATCTACAATGCTTGTCATGTAGGTTCCATATTTTTTACTGCTTTCATAATTTTGTTTTCTGCTGTTCTCAAGACCAGTTCCATCTCCAGAGAGTATGCCATCTGATTGTTTATGTTTGTCAAAAACTTGTTTAAGGATGTGAATTACTTCTAGTTTATCATAGGCATCCCCTATTGTTCGATCATCTAATTGTTCGTATATTCCTAAGAATGGCCCAATTATCTTTAGCCATCCTTGAGCAGACCTTTCTGTTAAACCTAGTGATTCACATAATAGAACCGCTTTTGCAAGACTTTTTGGGTTGGTTAATGGTCTCCCAGTTTTTCCTTTTAGCTCCAGGTATTCTGTTTGGTCAACAGAATCTCTTATAAATTTTAGAGTTTCATAAGCATCTTCTATCTGAGAAAGGTTATACTCTGGCCAAGAGATTGGCCTTTTTTCTTCGTATTCATAGAATCCTTTTTCTCTGAGCAATGGAACCATTGCTCTAAATTGTTTGTTTGGAAGTTTTGGCATGGGTCTTGTTGTGCCTAACTAGTATTTACTTTTTTCTATACTCTAGAACAACAAAATATAAATACTAGTTGTGCCTAATAGAATTATGATGGCATATGTTCGCACTAAAAAAATAAAAGGGAAAAATTATTATTATGTTGTAGAAGGAAAAAGGGACGATGAAGGAAAAGTTAAGCAGAAAGTAATTAAGTATTTGGGGACTGTTGAAACCATTCTGAATAAGTTCAAAGAATAATTGATGGAGTTTCCACGCAACGCC
>JBDROB010000038.1:0-9984 GCA_043810355.1 Candidatus Woesearchaeota archaeon | reverse complement strand
TTGTGTGAGAGCCACACAACAAGGAGAAATACCTTTCAGACGCTGTCTGACAATCCATACACGTTTCTTAAAATTAAGCCTATACATAATTAACCACCCAAAGTGGTTAATTATAGCGGAACTAAAAACGTGATACTACAAGAGAATCTGATTATAGTAAACTTTATATAACTTCAAACCCAATAGAAGTCTTCAAAGGGTATATATATACTCCAATACTTACAAAAAACTGGTGATATCAAATGAACAAGACAATATCAATATTATTTATGGTTTTAATGTTAGTCAGTGTTTTTGCTTTAGCTGATGATTCAGATGAATCAATTGAAGTTGAAACAAGTGTAAATTGTTTAGATTTATATGAGCCAGTATGCGGAGAACTGGAAGTTCAATGTGTAAAGGATCCTTGTTATCCAATAAAGGAAACATATTCAAATAAGTGTTATCTTGAAAAGGCTGGTGCTGAATATTTGTATGATGGTGTTTGTATTACTGGACCAACTACAGATTGCCCTGAGAACTGCGTTTGTGACAGCCAAGGCAATGTTTTTGAGTGTGAAGTTGAACCTGAACCAGAGGGAATCTATGTCAGGCTTAATGAGAAATTTTCTCTGGTTGAAAATCAGGAAGCAAAAGTAACTGATTACAATTATATGAAACTCAGATTGAATTATTGGATGTGTACAGGTGCTTGTCCTGAAGGAAAGAAATGTGAAACAAGCTGTGCAATCTCATTAGATATTGAGATGCCTTCAGATTGTGTTCGTGAATGCAATGAAATCACTGGAATCTGCTCTGAATGCGCTGTTTCAGGAACTACTCTTGTTCTTCAGGAAGGTGATAGTGGACAGGCTTTTGGAGCAAAAATCAGTTATCTTGACAAGCAAGGTGATAAAGCTGTTCTGCTAGTTCAAGCACATGGTTCTTCTGAAGGTGTTGAAGTTGATATCGACCCTGTTGAACGAACAATCCAACCAGGAGATAAGGCTGTCTATAAAGTGACAGTTACTGACAAGCATGCACTTCCAAGCTGTCCAGAAGGTGCTTTTTGTTCACCTCCTGCACCTTTATATTATCAGATATATATCAAGAATCTGCCATTTAACAAAGATTATCCTAAAGAGATCTATGTGCCTTATGGAGGATCAAAAACATTTGAGTTGATAGTAACTCCATATACAATTGATGAAAAACCAACTGTTATAATTGAAGATATAGAGGAAGATATTGGATCTGTTCAAGTCATTCCTTCTGTTACAGGTAGAGCTGTTCAAGAGACTGAATCAAAAGAAGAGATAATGATATCAAAAGTTATGAGCTCAAGTGTTATGGAAGAGTCACAAACTGAATCAACTGGATCTGTTTCAGAACAATCTTTTGAAGAGCCTCTTCTTGATAAAGTTGAAATCATGCCTTACTATCAAGGCAAGGAATACAAGTTCAGTGTAACTGCTAAACTAAGAGATGATCCAAAGGTTCAGGATACTGTTTCTGCTTTGCTCAGGATAAAACCTAATATTATCCAGCCTCCTCCACCATTTCCAGGAGATAAGATCAAATTCAATCTTTACAAAGGTTGGAACTTAATAAGCCTTCCAGGAAAACTGATTAGATTTGATAAATTAGATAGTGGAGAAAAACTTCAAGGATTTGTATATATCAAAGAAGAGCAGAGATATGTATCATTAAAAGAAGCAAGTGAAATATTCGGTGATGACCTTAATGAATATCTTGCAAAAAATGCTTTTTGGGTATATGCAAGGAATCCAACAACTTTAGTTGTACAAGTTGACAGGGGAATTTCATATGATGACCTTTCATTGGTCAAAGGATGGAATCTTGTTCCTATAACTGAAGATATGGTTGGAGGATACCTTGATGATATTTTAGGTGATTGTGAAGTTGAAAAGCTTTCATTATGGGATGCAAAATCACAGGATTGGAAGATTATAGGACTTAACTATGCATTCAGTGACAATCACATAGGTTATGGTTTTGTTATAAAATCAAGGAATGATTGCATTTTAGGAGGATACTCAAGTTTGGTTCCTCCTGCTATGCCAGAATAAAGATGAGGTGATTTGATGAAAAAGATTATTGTTGTTTTGATTTTGTTATTTGTTGTAATTACCCTAGTTGGGTGTGCTGATCAGTCTGATAATCAAGGTTCAGATGATACTACAACAACTGTGCCAGATAATTTAGGCATAGATGATGTTTTTGATGATGACTCAGACATTCAGCCGCCTCCAATTGATCAATGATTTTTTTATTTAAAATTCGATCAATTTTTGTTAATTTTAAGCTTTATTTTAATAATTAAAGATTAATATTTAATCTGATGTTTTCTTTTTCTTTATTTATGAATAAAAAAAACCAGATAGTTCAGATAGTCAATAATCTGAGCAGATGGAAGAATATCAGGGGCAATTATCTTGAGAAAAAGTTTGTTTTCAAGGATTACAATTCTGTCATTGATTTTGTATGTATGGCAGCAGATATTGCTCATATGTTGGATCATCATCCTAAGATTACATTCAATCACAATACTGTCATAATAAGGATCTGGACACATAAATTAAATAATAAGATTGTTGATAAAATAACTGATTTAGACCATATTTTTGCTGAAAAGGTTGATAGTCTTATTTAATCTAATTCTAAATTAAATAACAAAAATTTGACAAATATTAATATGCTCGTCCTGTTTAGATGCCAAATGCATCTTAACATGCTCAGAAATCAAGAAGTGATTTCTGACATATCCCCATGCTAAAGCAGGGGGTATTACGGACTCGCATTAGTGTTGTCAAATTTTTGGGATTGAAAATTCGATTCGATCCTGTATCTTCATTCTAAAGAATGAAGTATTAGGATCGAATTTTCAATAATAAAATAAAAATCAAAACATTTATATATAACATATGAAACTAATATCATATGAAATGCATTACATATAAGGTTTTTTTTGAGACTATAAGCAATGATATCAGGATCAATATCCTGACTTTATTGCAGAAAAAGCCTTTGTCTGTAACCCAGATATGCAAGGCATTAGATCAAGAGCAGAGCAAAATAAGCCATAATCTGAAGAAATTAGCTGACTGTCACCTTGTAGATGTCCAGAAAAGAGGTAAAAAGCGCATTTATAGCCTAAATCTAGAAACAATGGCTCCATTACTCGAATTAGTCCAAAAACACGTTGAAAAATACTGTCCAAGTGAATGTAAATTGAGGGGAAAATGACCAAAACAATCTACCTAGACAATTCAGCCACAACTAAAGTAGACAAAGAAGTAGTTATAGCTATGGACAAATATTATTTAGATGAATATGGAAATGCTTCCTCAAACCATCATAAAGGGGCTGAAGCAAAGAAAGCTTTGGAAAATTCAAGAAAGATTATTGCAGAATCAATTGGAGCTCATCCTGATGAGATAATCTTCACTTCAGGCGGAACTGAATCAAATAATCTTGCTGTAAAAGAGATTGCTTTTGCCAATATGGGAAAGCATATCATAATATCAAAGATTGAACATGACTGCATCTTGAACACTGCAAAATTCCTTGAGAAGGTGGGATTCAAAGTAACTTATCTTGATGTAGACAAGGAAGGATTTGTAAATCCAGATAATCTTGAAAAAGCAATTACAAAAGACACAATCATAGTCTCAATAATCCATGCAAACAATGAGATTGGAACAATACAGGATATTAAAAAACTTGGAGAGATCTGTAAAAAGAAAAAAGTTCTGTTTCACACAGATGCATGCCAGTCTTTTACTAAGACTGAATTGGATGTAAACAAGCAATATTTAGATTTAGTCACACTAAATGCCCATAAGATACATGGCCCAAAAGGTGTTGGAGCATTATACATCAGGAAAGGGATTAAGTTAAACCCATTTTTCCATGGAGGCGGACATGAAAAAGGAATTAGGTCTGGAACAGAGAATATTCCTGGAATAGTCGGGTTTGCTGAATCAGCAAGAATCGGAATAAATAATATGAAAACAAATAAGGAGAATATGTTAAAACTTAGGGATTATCTTATTGAGGGATTATTGAAGATTGATGGAACATCATTGAACGGACCGACAGGAGAAAGCAGATTATGCAATAACATAAATGTATCATTCAGATATATTGAGGGAGAATCAATCATTGCAGGACTTGATGAATCTGGTATCTGTGCATCAACAGGATCTGCATGCTCTTCACATACACTTGATCCAAGCCATGTTATGATGGCTCTTGAAGATAATGCAGAAAGAGCTCATGGATCTATCAGGTTTTCATTGAGCAAATACTCAACAAAGCAGGAGATTGATTTTACATTGGAAAAGATTAAGAAAGTAGTTGAAAAACTGAGGAAAATATCTCCTTTGAATGGTGATTGAAATGTACTATACAAAAAAAGTAAAGAATAGGTTTACAAAACCAAAATTTGCAGGAGAAATCAAGAATGCAGATGCAGTCGGAGAAGTCGGAAATGTCAAATGCGGTGACATCATGAGGATATATCTTAAGATAAAGGATAACAAGATCAAGGATATCAAGTTCAAGACATATGGATGTGTTGCTGCAATAGCCTCTTCTGATTTCTTATGCGAGATAGTGAAAGGAAAGACACTTGAAGATGCTCTTGCCATCACAAGCAAAGATGTTGTCAAGGCAATGGGAGGTGAAGTGCCTCCGATCAAGATTCACTGTTCTGTATTAGCCCAGGATGCATTGAAAGATGCAATCAATAATTATAAAAAGGGAAAAAATAAAGAATAAAAAATAAAGAATAAAAAATAAAGAATAAAAAATAAAGAATAAAAAATAAAGAACTATAATTAAATACTAAAATAGAGATATATAATCAAGACGGAATTCGAAACTGATGTTACTTTCAAATCGAATTCCTAAAATATTAAGATTATTGATATATAAATTTATAAATTAAAATTTAAAAAATAAAAAGGTTAAGAAAAATTAGGGAACGAATTTCAATGGATTCAACAGCCAAATGAAATTCGGAATTCAAAGCATTATTGGAGGATTAAAATGAAGACAGATAAGAGCATTGCTAAGATGAAAGTCGAAGAAAACACAGTTTTAGGAGAAATAATCAAGATTGAAGGAGCTGAGGAAGTGCTGATGAAAAACAGTGTTCCTTGTGTCACTTGCCCAATGGCTAAGATGGAGCTGGATGCGTTAAAGATAGGACAGGTCTGCGATATGTATGGCCTTGACAAGGTCAAGATCTTGAAAGAGCTGAATGAACTGAAAAGTAAGACTAAATAAGATGAAAATAGATAAGCTATTGTTCGGCCCAGCTGGATCACCACATTCATCTAAAGATAGAGGTGCAATTGCTGGAGTTGAAGAAGTAAAAAACCTTGGATTAGGGTGCATGGAACTGGAATTTGTCAGACAGGTTTATCTGAAGGAAGACCAAGCAAAAGACTTGAAACAAGCTGCAAAAAAGAATAACATCCTATTGACAGCACATGGATCTTATTATATCAATCTGACTTCACCTGAAAAAGCCAAGATAAATGCAAGCAAAAAAAGGATTTTGCAGGCAGCAGATATTGCCTGGCTCGCAGGAGCCTACAGTGTAACATTTCATCCCGCCTATTATATGAAAGAAGATCATGGGAAAGTTTATGAAAAAGTCAAGCAGCAGATCAAGGAGATTGTCACTGAATTAAAAGATAAAGGCAACAAGATCTGGATAAGGCCAGAAACAACTGGAAAACCTTCTCAATTTGGGACAGTTGACGAAATACTAAAATTGAGCCAGGAGCTTGACCAAGTCATGCCTTGCATTGATTTTTCTCATCTGCATGCAAGGACTGGGAAAAACAACACATTGCCTGAATTCAAGCAAACATTAGAGAAGGTTGAGAAATCCCTAGGAAAACATGGATTGAACAATATGCATATACATGTCTCTGGAATAAATTATACAGAAAAAGGAGAGAGGAATCACCTAAACCTAAAACAGTCAGATTTGAATTACAAAGATCTGATAAAAGTTTTCAAAGAATTCAGGATCAAAGGAGCAGTCATATCAGAATCACCTAATCTTGAGGATGATGCATTGTTATTGCAGAGATTATTTTCAAGTTAGCTTGAAACAATCTTAAAATTTATAAACTCCACTATATATACAATCAAAATGAATAATAAAATTGTCGGAACAGTCATCATAGGGATTGCAATCTTGTTAGGCTTCATCATCTTTGCATTCAACAGTGCATTGACTGATATTGTGACACAATCCTGTGATCATGGCCCTGAATGCAGCATGTGGGGTGCAATTGATTTCCAGACAAATGTAAGCATTGGAATAATGATATTCATTATCCTTGTCGGACTCTACTTCATATTCTTTGTAAAAGGGAAAGAGGCTGAAAAGGTCGAGATTGTAGAGCATCAGGTAAAGCCAAAAGAGATATCAAAAGAGAGTTACAAAGACATTCTTGAAAATCTTGAGCCTGATGAGAAATTGATTGCAATAAAGATCATTGAATCAAAAGGAACAATATTCCAGTCAGAACTTGTTGAGAACTCAGATTTTAATAAAGTTAAGATCACAAGAATCCTTGACAGATTAGAGGGAAAAGGCATTATAGAAAGAAAAAGGCGTGGCATGACTAATATTGTAATTCTAAAGCATAGCTAGTTTGAAACTAGTTTCACTTATTGTTATATAAAGGGTTTCACTTTTCTTACTCTTAATGTTAAATATAAACCTGGGTGGGTGATAAGATGAAGAATTTAAATATCAAGATTAAGGGCATGCACTGTCATAGCTGTGAAATGCTGATTGAAGATTCCTTAGGTGAATCAGGATACATTGAAAATATAAATATATCTCATGAAAAAGGCACACTAAGTCTTGATTATGATGAATCTGAGATTACTGAAGATGAGATAAAGGAAATAATAAAGAAAGAAGGGTATGAGGTTGATTAGGTTGGAAAATGACAATATTGTAAAGATGAATTTCATTGCTGAAGGCACTACTTGCGAAAGCTGTGAAAAGATAATAAAAAAGCAGGCATATAGCATTGAAGGTGTTGAGAAAGTTGAATTTGATTACAGCACAGAGGCTGGTTCAGTCACATTTGACAGGTCAAAGACTGATATTGATAAAATATTGTATAAAATTGAGGAAAAAGGATATAAATGTTTTATATTAGACCAAAGCAAGGATGATATAAAAAATAAAAGTAATATTTTAGGATGGGTTTTTGGAATAGCTGGTATCCTTATTGCAGGATACTTTATCCTGAATCTTGTTGACCAGATCCAGTTTCCACAGTTAAGCCAGAACATGGGTTATGGTCTGTTATTCTTAGTTGGATTGCTGACAGGATTCCACTGTGTTAGCATGTGCGGCGGTTTTGTCATGAGCTATACTGCGAAAAATGCGCAGGAAGGGAAGAAATCCCATAAATCTCATCTTATGTATGGATTAGGAAAGACAATCTCATACACTATAATTGGAGCAGTTTTTGGTTTGATCGGATCACTCATTGCATTTACCCCGATGATGAGAGGTGTTGCAGGAGTGATTGCAGGGCTTTTCTTAGTGCTTTTCGGATTAAAGATGTTGAATATCTTTCCTGTACTACGAAAGATTCAGTTCAGGACTCCTATGTTTATCCAAAGATTTGTAGGGAAAAAACAGGCCGGTAATTCCAGCCCGTTAATGATTGGCCTATTGAATGGATTGATGATTGCTTGCGGACCTTTGCAGGCAATATACATAATGGCTGCTGGAACAGGAAGCATGCTTGAAGGAGCAAAATTATTGTTTGTATTTGCTTTAGGCACATTGCCTGTCATGCTCGGCTTTGGCTATTTTGCCAGTTTTATCTCAACTAAAATGACTCATAAGATCCTGAAAGCTTCAGGAGTCATAGTTATCATCCTTGGGATATTCATGCTGAATAATGGCCTTGTGCTCACAGGCTCTGGCTTTGATGTTGGGACAATGGTGTCATTTGTCAGCGCTTCAAACAGGATCAATGGTGATACAGTCAAGACAGATTCTCAAAATTTTCCTTTGATGAACAACGGCTACCAGGAGATAAGGATGGAAGTTAACAGATATGGCTGGGAGCCTGATAAATTTGTCCTGAAAAAAGGAGTTCCAGTAAGATGGATAATCAACGGATTAGAGATAAATGGCTGCAATAATGCAATCCAAGTGCCTAAATATAATCTTAAGTTTGACATCAAGAGAGGCGAACAGGTCATTGAGTTCACACCTGATGAAGAGGGCATTGTCTCATGGAGCTGTTGGATGGGAATGATACCTGGCAGATTTATTGTAAAGGATGATATTGATCTTAGCGATAGCGAAGAGATCCAAAAGGAGCTTGATGAAGTGGTTGTTCCTGCTGGAGGCAGCTGCGGCGGTGGAAGTGGCGGTGGCTGTGGTTGTGGTGGAAGTAGGTAAAATGTCAGAATTGTATAAAAATCTTTCAGATTTTTAACATGCCAGAAAAGCAAAGCTTTTCTGAGCATTTCCATCCAGTCTCTGACTGGTGGTTCTTTAGGGAGGTAAAGAATGGAGTGCAAAAATATTTTGATTATAATCTTGACTGTTGTTGGAATATTGTTTTTGGCTGGATGTGCAGGGAATGCAACAGGAGCTACTGTAGTCGATCCATCTGGTTCAATAAAGATTCCCCTCTCAGAATTGTCAGAAAAAGCAAAGTTTTATGAATATGATGATGATGGAGTTAAGATATCATATTTTGCAGTGTTGGGGAGTGATGGAAAGCCAAGGACAGCATTTGATGCATGTGATGTCTGTGGTGGATCAAAAGGATATCAGCAGACAGGAAATGATATCACATGCAGGAATTGCGGGAAAGTTTTTAGCATTGATGGATTAGGTACAAGGAACAAAGGATATGGATGTTGGCCAAGTTATCTTCCTCATAATGTTCAGGGAGGAGATTTGCTGATTAATGTCAATGATATTAAATCAGGCAGGCACAGGTTTGCCTAAAGGAGGTATAAAATGGAAGAACATGAGCATCATGAGAGAAAAGTGCATGAGCATAAGGATAATGAATCTGTTAAATTGAAAAAAGTTACAATTTGGAAGACTGTTTCAGCAGTATTGGCAGTCTTATTATTGATATCAATCTACACTAATGGTTTTGGTATTGGTGGAACATCTGGCAGTGGAGGAAGTGGTTCTGCAGCAGAGGCTCAACCAGCTCAGGCAAGGCAGGACCCATCAGAGCCAAGTGCTGCAGCACTTGAAAATTCTGCATTAGTTGACGATGATGATGTAAAAGGCGATCCAAATGCTCCAGTCACAATCGTAGAGTTCAGTGATTATGAATGCCCTTTCTGTGCAAGGTTCTATTCCCAGACTTATGGACAGATTGATGATGAATATATTAAGACAGGAAAAGCCAAGCTGGTTTATAGGGATTTTCCTTTAGGCTTTCATGCTCAGGCTCAAAAAGCTGCTGAAGCTGCTGAATGCGCTGGTGAGCAGGGAAAATACTATGAGATGCATGACAAGCTGTTTGAAGATGGAGTTTCAGGCGGTGTTGCTTCATTTAAGAAATATGCCTCTGAAATCGGATTGGACAATGAAGCCTTCAACACTTGCCTAGATTCAGGAGAAATGGCTGATGAGGTAAATAAGGACTTCCAGGATGGCCAAAAGGCTGGAGTGACAGGAACACCTGCATTTTTCATCAATGGCAAATTGATTGTAGGAGCACAGCCATTCAGTGCCTTCAAGCAGGCAATTGATGCTGAGCTGGCAAATTAGGTGCATGTTAATGAAAAAAATATATTTATTATTGATTTTTTTTGTATTATTGGTTGTAGCTATACCTATCATATCAACACATGTTCCAGAAAAAGAACCAACTTTTGAAGAAAGGAGGGAAATAGTTCTGACAGAACTCAATCTTGCTATAGAAGATGCCAAGGCTCAGGGAAAATACA